>CAIXMC010000325.1 GCA_903920405.1 uncultured beta proteobacterium | reverse complement strand
TTTTTGTTCCGCCCACCAACGAAGCTATCAAAACCAAAGACACTCTCTGTAACAATCGGTTCACCGGGAGTTTTTCATGCTAAGGATGTGGTCAGGCATAAGTTCCGCAATGGGTTCGTCAGATTTGGGCGCACTGCGTAGTTACAAATCGCTCATGTGGCGTGGCCACACCGCGCGATTTGCGCCTAGCATTGCATCCCAACTCAGACGGCCAAATGTGGAACTTATGACTGACCACATCCTAAGATTTGATTTGCGTTCATGGCTGCTGTTGGCAACACTTGGCCTTCATGTCCACGCTGCCAGTTCATCGGGCAGCAGTCATTCTGCAAAACAGGTTCATTTCGAGCCTGAACAAATCATCGCTTTTGCCAGTAAGGTTGAAAAAACTCTGGCTGATCGAGGGGCGCGTGTGGCTATCATCGCACGCATGGGGCGACCTCTTTCGGAATTGCCCGAAGGCATGCACTTTACCCATGTGGCTTTTGCCATGTATTTTGAAACCAGCACCCCTGATGGCAGAAAACTGCCAGGCTATACCATTTACAACCTCTACCAACAAGATAACCATCCGGACGTGAGTGAGTTGGTTCAGGATTTTCCTGTTGATTTTTTTGCGGATGTTGCGCAGTTGGAAGCCGGCATCATCATTTTGTCGCCCCATCTGCAAATGCGTTTGCAGGAGGTCATTGCGTCTCCTGTTTACAAGGCTTTGCACAACCCGCAATATTCGGTGATTGCCAATCCTTTTACCCTGGGTCGCCAAAACTGCACGGAATTTGTTCTGGATGTGATCCATGCAGCCATTTACCACACCAGTGATATTCAGGTCATCAAGGCCAATGAAAAGGCTTTTTTTGTAGCGCAAAGCGTCCATGTCAATCCGTTCAAGTTACTGTTGGGGTCACTGTTCAGCGCTGAGGTTTCAACATCCGATCAGGTGGGGCAACCTGTGACAGCCACGTTTGAAAAACTGGGTGAATATTTACTCAAATACGATGCAGGCTCCAGCGTGATCACGGTCATGCCGGACTGATACCCGTCATGAAAAAACCTGCCCATTATGAGAATTTTCCGGTGGCATCCTGGTTGTGCCCGCCCCACCTGCGCTCTGCCATCACCGCCATTTATCACTTTGCCCGCACGGCTGACGATCTGGCTGATGAAGGCCATATAGATGGTGCCCTGCGAATGAGCTATTTGCATACCTACCACAGCGACCTGGCCGCAGCCATTCAGGGTAAACAGGGCAGTGGCCGCTGGCAACAGGTGTTTGATGCTTTGCACCAGGCCGTCGTCACGCACCACTTGCCCAAAGAGCCGCTCTTTGATTTGCTGGACGCTTTTGAACAAGACATCCGTTTCACGGCCATGCAGCGCCACTACACAACAGACGCAGAATTGATGAACTACTGCAAGCGCTCCGCCAACCCCATTGGGCGGCTTCTGCTGCACCTGTATGGCATTCAGGATGAAATTTCCCTGATGCAAAGTGATCACATTTGTACCGCCTTGCAACTCATCAACTTTTGGCAAGATATCAGTGTGGATGTGGCGCGTGGCCGCTACTACATCAGCACAGAGGCCATGACACGTTTCCAAGTGACCGATGCTGATTTTTTGCCCCACAGCACTTCTCAAAATGCAATTCAATTGATAGCACACTACGTAGGCAGCGCAAGGGCTACGATGCTAAAAGGCTATCCACTTTCACTGCGAATTCCGGGGCGTGCAGGCTGGGAATTACGCTTGGTGGTGCAGGGTGGTTTGCGCATTCTGGACAAAATCGAAGCCCAAGGTTTTGCCACATGGCAGGCGCGCCCCAAGCTCACGCTGATGGATGCGCCAGTCATGCTTTGGCGGGCATTATCCTAAATTCCTCAGTTGACCGCTTATTATCTTCACTAAGGATGTGGTCAGCAATAAGTTCCCCATTTGGCTCGTCAGATTTGGGCGCACTGCGTCGTTACAAATCTTCAATCTGAGCCGCGATCCAATCAATCCATGCTCTGACGGTTGAAGCGCGTCTCCCGAGGGTAATTTCGCTATGGATTCCGGGCAACTGAGCCTGTCGCATGATGGCCACCAGTTGATCACCAGAAGGTAGCGCTACTTGATCAAAGTAAAGGGCTAACGCCTCTTTGAACACGCGCCGTTTTAGCAATTGTTCAATGAAAAACTTTCTGCGCCATTGAATATGTTGCTGAAAAATTTCCCTGGCTTTGGGTGTTAAAACAAAGCCTTGCGCTTGCGCGTCAGCAAGTCCCAAATATTGACATGCGTTGGTGTAGTAGTCGGTTTGTCGTTTATTAAAACCATAATTCTCAGTGATGGCTGCCTTGGTGAGACATTCTTCACTTGCCAACAACTCACACAGGTTGATCACGCGATCAAACGAATCTGCTTGAGGGAACGGGATTCCAACAGGTTCGTTTTCAGGTTTCGCTCGGTTGAGCATATCTTGAATGGATTGAATATTGATCTGAAAATTGCAAATTGCATATTTCTGGCATTGCACCAACTTGATGGAGTTGTAATCATGAAGGCGCAAAAAAATATATTCACGAAGTTCAAAAACACCATTTGAATATGTCAAAAAAATATTACGAACGGGCTTTTGAATGGCAGCTTGCCATTTGCGGTAGGGATAATACAACTGGCGAATGACAAAATCATCAGAAAAATGGTTTTTTGCTTCAATCAGATTGAACGACTCTTTACTTTCAAAGCCTGCATCAATTTCAATTTGAGCGCGATCAACATCGATCTGTCTTGTTATATTTCCTGCGGATGCGATTTCAAATCGAAACCGATCCGAGCTCATTCGCCCTGAAATAGTTGGGGTAATGTCCTCGCCCAAAAAAGACTCCAAAATTCCAGATACATACGCACAACTGATCGCCGTTGATTCACTGGTGATATGGTCAAAATCAAGTGTCTCAAAATGGCTGGTCAATGTCATATTTTTTAAGGGTGCTTTATTTATTTCTGACGTATGAAAAATATCAAACCGCCCTAACGCATACGTTCCTCTGGTCAGTGGCAATATGGAAATATTGTGGTGTAAAAAAATAGGGGGAAGATGATAGGCATGATCAAATTTTGTCATCAAACGAGGTTCACGAAAAGTCTTGATTTGATCAGCGGTTATCGTGAAACTTCCAGTCTCATCCACGTGTTCAACAATTCGGTGTTTTTCAAACAGTTTGACCCAGGCCTCTTGATTTGGACTGGTGCTAGTCATAATTTTTTATTAAAACTTCGTCCACATTCCCCCTTTTTGTGCCTATTGAATTGATGGAACGGGTGGCTTTGACCCTATTTATTTTGTAATCCTTGTACAAGGAATGAATCAATGGCGTACTTGAATTTGATAATAAAAATTTAACACCTTTTGCGTGCAGTTGATTGCAAACATTCCTTAACCCTTCCTGCTCCTTTTCACCCCAGCCACCCGCCACGTAGCCAGTGAAACTGGAACTCTCTGAAACAGGGTGATAGGGTGGGTCAAAATATACGAATGAGTTTTTGCTTATTTTTTGAAGTGCATCTGCATAATCAAGATGGGTGATCTGGATGTCATTCGCGTTCAGATAATTGCTGACGGCACGAAGTACTGGTTCATTAACAATGTTTGGGTTTTCATACCGACCGAATGGACTGTTAAATTCTCCCGAGTTATTTACTCGATAAAGTCCATTGAAGCATGTCTTATTGAGAAAAATTAAACGTGAAGCGCGTTCAATTTTTGATAAATTGGCAAACTTTACTTCTCGATCAAGTGCCCTGATTTCGTAAAAATAATCGGCCTCATTTTTATGCGATTTGAGGTTTTGAATTAACCCGTCAACATCGTTCTTGATCATCTCGTAGGTGTTGATTAATTCAGGATTGGCATCGTTGATCGAACCATGGCGTGGCTGAAGATGGAAAAAAACAGCACCTCCACCGATGAACGGCTCATGAAATGTCAGCCGCCTCAAGTCATTGGGCAATTCTTGCAAAATGACTTTCAGCAGTTGGCGCTTTCCACCGACCCACTTGACAAACGGTGACACTAATTTGTTTGTTGTCATTTGTTTACCGTCAGGCCTTTGCTATATCCAAGATGGTAGTCGAGTGCGCAAAACTCTGGGCGATAACGATGTTCCAATTTACAAATCTCAGTTGAACGCGCCGCCAGTAGCTCAATCGGGTGCGTAGCGCTCCCAAAGAGTGAACTCCATCGAAGTAACAAATATCAATGTTCATAACGGTTTAGTGAAGATAATAAGCGGTCAACTGAGGAATCCAGGATGATACACCCTGTCGGTGCAGGCCTGACTTTCGCTGACTTCCCTGTGTTTTCACGGTAACATTGCGCCCGCTATTTGGCAGCCAATTTTGCACATTTCATTTCCCATGCACTACCCAGAACATCAGCCGGTGAGGCGTTTTAATGTTTGAACAACTTGGTTTGATTGGCTGTGGCCTGATGGGTGGGTCGTTTGCACTGGCGCTCAAGCGTGCCGGATTGGTCAAACGCGTGGTGGGCTATAGCACATCGCCTGTCACTACTGAACGTGCGCGCCTGCTGGGTGTGATTGATGTGGAAGCACCTTCAGCACTGCTGGCCGTGTCGGGTGCTGACATTGTTCTGGTGGCCGTTCCTGTAGGTGCGTCTGAAGCCACTTTCAAAGCCATTCGGCACATGGTGTCTGTACACATGCTGATCATGGATGTGGGTTCTACCAAAAGCGACGTGGTCGAAGCCGCCAGACGTGGTCTGCGCGAACACATCGGCTCATTTATTCCAGCACACCCTATTGCCGGCAAAGAACTCGCGGGGGTCAATAACGCTGATGCTGATCTTTATACCGGTCGGCAAGTTATCTTAACCCCAACGAATGACAGCCGGCCCGCCCAATTGACAGCGGCCACAGAGGTCTGGACGGCCATTGGCTGCAAAGTGGTGCAAATGTCTGCTGAGTCGCACGACAGAGCGTTTGCAGCCATCAGCCATCTGCCTCACCTGCTGGCGTTTGCCCTGATGAATGCTGTCGTCGGTCAGCCTGAGGGGTCAGATTTTCTGAAGCTCGCAGGCCCCGGATTTCGGGATTTTTCTCGCATTGCAGCGAGCGACCCCAAAGTTTGGCGTGACATTTTGCTCTCCAACCGCACCGAGCTTTTAGCCCAAAGTCAACTGTTTCTTGATCAACTTCAGGTTTTTGAAACGGCCATGCGAG
Organism: uncultured beta proteobacterium; assembly: GCA_903920405.1. Classification (GTDB taxonomy): domain Bacteria; phylum Pseudomonadota; class Gammaproteobacteria; order Burkholderiales; family Burkholderiaceae_C; genus Rhodoferax. The sequence goes on along the minus strand of CAIXMC010000325.1, from coordinate 19,019 downwards.
ATGGCAATGTGCAAATGCTCGATACCCTGATTACCCAAGCCAGCGCTACCCGTGCGAACTGGCGCATGACTGAACTCTGAACGATGTTATCGACTGAATTTCTGGACATCCCGGCGCTTTCATCTGTCAGCGGAACGGTCACCCTGCCGGGGTCTAAAAGTATCTCCAACCGTGTTTTGCTGCTCGCTGCCTTGAGCCATGGCAGCACCACCGTTTTTGACCTGCTGGATTCTGACGATACCCGTGTCATGCTCGATGCCTTGCGCGCCTTGGGTTGCACCATCACACACAACGGCAACGCTGTGGTGATTGATGGCATGGGCGGACGGCTGGTTCACCAACAAGCCAGTCTGTTCATGGGCAATGCAGGCACTGCCATTCGGCCGCTCACCGCAGCGCTGGCTGTAATGGGAGGAGACTTCGAGCTGCGTGGCGTTCCCCGAATGCACGAGCGCCCCATTGGCGATTTGGTCGATGCTCTGCGTTGGCTGGGTTGCCAGATTGATTACCTTGAAAATTCTGGCTACCCGCCGCTTCACATTGGTCAGCCTTCGCTGCGGTTGGATGCGCCTATTCAGGTGAGATGCGATGTCTCCAGTCAATTTTTAACATCGCTGCTAATGGCTCTGCCGCTGGTGGCCATTCAGGATGTGGTGATCAACGTGGTGGGGGAGTTGATTTCGCGTCCTTACGTTGAGCTGACCCTGAACCTGCTGGCTCGCTTTGGTGTCGATGTGCAGCGTGAAGGCTGGCATCGTTTTATTATTTTGGCTGGCTCTACATTGCACTCACCGGGTGAAATTCATGTGGAGGCCGATGCTTCATCTGCTAGTTATTTTATAGCTGCCAGCGCAATAGCATCAAGGGCTAGAGGCCAAAAAGGCTTGTCAATTCAGGGGGTGGGTCTGGCCTCCATTCAAGGCGATATTCGATTCGTTGGGGCCGCGCAAAGGATGGGGGCACAGATCGTTGGCGGACTCAATACGCTGGAAGTTTCATGTGGTGAGTCGGCCAATGGCTGGCCGCTCACAGCCATTGACCTCGATTGCAACGCCATTCCCGATGCTGCCATGACGCTGGCGGTGATGGCGCTCTATGCTCAAGGCACCACCACACTTCGCAACATCGCCAGTTGGCGTGTTAAAGAAACTGATCGTATCGCTGCCATGGCTTGTGAGTTGCGAAAACTCGGTGCCACGGTGCATGAGGGGGCAGACTTCATTCGCATCACCCCTCCCGCCACGGTCGCCGATTGGAAGGCTGCTTGTATTTCTACTTACGACGATCACCGCATGGCCATGTGTTTTTCGCTGGCAGCTTTTAATCCGGCAGGCTTGCCGGTGCGCATTGAAAACCCGCAATGCGTCTCTAAAACTTTTCCTGATTATTTTGAAACCCTGTTTGCCATGGCACACACCACACTACAACGTATTCCCGTCATCTGTATCGATGGCCCTACGGCCTCTGGCAAAGGAACGCTCGCAGCGCAGTTGGCCAAGCACCTAGGCTACCATTTACTGGATTCTGGCGCGCTGTACCGCATCACGGCACTGGCAGCTTATCGATTGGGTTTGGCGATGGATGCCAGTGCTGAAACAGCTATAGCCAGCCTTGTCAAAGGATTGCACATTGAATTTGTGGGCAATGACATTGTGTTGGGCGGAGACAACGTGACCGATGCCATTCGTTCTGAAGAAACCGGCATGAACGCCTCCAAAATTTCGGCACTGCCCCAAGTGCGAACAGCACTGGTCGATTTGCAACACAGCTTTCGCCGCTTGCCTGGCTTGGTGGCCGACGGGCGTGACATGGGCACAGTAATTTTTCCAGATGCACAGCTCAAGGTTTTTTTGACAGCAAGTGCCGAACAACGTGCCAAACGTCGCTTCAACCAGCTCATTGCAAAGGGTTTTTCGACTACACTTGATGTTCTTTGCGCTGACTTGGAGGCTCGTGATGCCCGCGACTCCACCCGAAGCATTGCCCCTTTGACGCCCGCGCAAAATGCTGTGCTGCTTGACAATTCTGATGTATCGGTTGAAGAATCGGTGAAATTGGTTTTGGGCTGGTGGCAAGGCAAACAACCCTTTTGAATGTTTTTTAAAAAATGTTTTTCAGGGCGGTTTGCATCGTCCCTCATAGGTCTTATCGCGCTGCATGGCGCACTGCCCCTGAGGTTCAAAAAAACATAACCCCATGGCTCACACCATGATTTAACCAGCGGTTTATACCGCATTCACCTATGTCCGAATCTTTTGCCGCCCTGTTTGAAGAGTCTTTACAGCGTACGGAAATGCGCCCTGGCGAAGTTATCACCGCCGAGGTCATTCGCATTGAACACAGTTTTGTTGTGGTTAATGCCGGTCTCAAGTCAGAGGCTTATGTGCCACTGGAAGAGTTCAAAAACGACCAGGGCGAAACCGAAGTGCAAGTGGGAGACTTCGTCTCCGTCGCCATTGGCTCTATTGAAAATGGTTACGGCGACACCATTTTGAGTCGTGACACCGCCAAGCGCCTGGCCTCCTGGATGAGTCTGGAGCGCGCCCTTGAATCTGGCGACTTTGTCACCGGCACCACCAATGGCAAGGTCAAGGGTGGTCTGACCGTGCTGGTCAATGGCATTCGTGCCTTTTTGCCTGGCTCATTGGTCGATACCCGTCCGACCAAAGACCTCTCACCCTACGAAAATAAAACCCTTGAATTCAAGGTCATCAAGCTCGACCGCAAACGCAACAATGTGGTGTTGAGCCGCCGTGCTGTGGTTGAGGCCTCCATGGGTGAAGAACGCAACAAGCTGATGAACACTCTTCGCGAAGGCTCTATTGTTCAAGGCGTTGTCAAAAACATCACTGAATATGGCGCATTTGTTGATTTGGGTGGTATTGACGGCCTGTTGCACATCACTGATATGGCATGGCGTCGCGTGCGTCATCCCTCTGAAGTCGTGCAAGCCGGTCAGGAAATCACCGCCAAAATTCTCAAGTTTGACACCGATAAAAATCGTGTGTCCCTGGGCATCAAGCAAATGGGCGAGGACCCTTGGCTGGGTGTGAACCGCCGCTATCCTGCCGGCACCCGAATGTTTGGCAAAATTACCAACATTGCCGACTACGGTGCATTTGTCGAAATTGAACCCGGCATTGAAGGCTTGGTGCATGTCTCAGAAATGGATTGGACGAACAAAAACATAGCACCTTCCAAAATAGTGGCTTTGGGTGACGAAGTTGAAGTCATGGTTTTGGAAATTGACGAAGACAAACGCCGCATCAGCCTGGGCATGAAACAGTGCAGAGCCAACCCCTGGCAGGAATTTGCACAAAACACCAAGCGCGGCGACCGTGTCAAAGGCCCTGTCAAGTCCATCACTGACTTTGGTGTGTTTGTCGGTTTGGCAGCAGGTATCGACGGCCTGGTTCACCTGTCTGACTTATCATGGAGCGAATCTGGCGAGGTTGCTGTGCGCGAGTACAAAAAGGGTCAAGAGGTTGACGCTATTGTGTTGGCTGTGGATGTTGATCGCGAACGTATATCCCTGGGCATTAAACAGCTTGACTCGGATCCCTTCACCACCTTTGCAACCATGAACGAAAAAGGGTCTGTGGTTACGGGCAAGGTCAAATCTGTCGATGCCAAAGGTGCTGAAATCAGTTTGGGTAGCGATGTCTTGGCTTACTTGCGCGCTGGTGAAATTTCACGCGACCGCGTGGAAGATGCCCGCACCGTCCTCAAGGAAGGCGATGAAATCACTGCTGTGGTGGTCAATGTCGATCGCAAAACACGCAACATTCAGTTGTCCATCAAAGCCAAGGATGCTGCGGATCAAAACGAAGCCATGGCCACCTTGAGCCAACAGTCGGCACGTGAAAATGCCGGCACTACCAGCTTGGGCGCTTTGTTGCGCGCCAAGCTTGACCACTCTGACAAGTAATTTTTTTTGTAAAGGGCAGATGGATCGGGGAGACTTGGTCTGTCTGTATAAATGTATGACACGCTCAGAATTAATTGAAATTATGGCCTCCCGTTTTCCTCAACTGAACAAATGCGATGTTGAGTTTGCTGTTTTGGCGATGCTTGATGTCCTTAACGACGCTGCGGTGTCTGGGCAACGCATTGAAGTTCGTGGCTTTGGCAGTTTTTCTGTGAAGCGACGTGCCCCTCGCATGGGTCGAAATCCGCGCAATGGTGACAGCGTTGCCGTGCCCGAAAAACGCGTTCTGCATTTCAAGCCTGGCAAAGACATGCGTTGGGGTGTCAACCAATCCACAGGCGCTCTTGCACCTGCCACTGCCGATCTGGATTGACCACGCCCTTGGCAGTCAGAGACAACGTTCATGAAGTTCATCTGGCGCATGGTGCGATTGCTTTTGCAACTGGTCATATTTGTTACCCTTTTTGCCTTCGCACTGAACAATCAGCAAGACACCAGCGTTCATTTCCTCTTTGGTTATCAATGGCGTGCGCCTCAAGTACTGATTGTGCTTGCTGCCTTTAGTGTGGGTGTTGCAGTGGGTGTGCTGGGGATGATGCCCTGGTGGTGGAGACGCCGCCGCCCTGAGGTGTCTAGCGTCATGCCATCCCTTCAGGATGCTCCAAGCAGCGCTGAATCGCCTCGTTACACCGATGGGATTTGAACTTGCCTGGGTGTTATGGGGATTGCCCCTGGTGTTCATGCTGGGGTGGGGGGCCTCACGGTTTGATTTGCGCCAACTTCGGCTGGAAAACCGCGAAGCGCCCAAAGCCTATTTCAGGGGTCTGAACTACTTGCTCAATGAACAGCAAGACGAGGCCATCGACGCATTTATTGAAGCGGTTCAAAATGACCCCGATACCACTGAGTTACATTTTGCTTTGGGCAATTTGTTTCGTCGTCGTGGCGAGTACGATCGCGCTGTTCGGGTTCATCAGCATTTGCTTTCACGCGCTGACCTGAACCAGACTGACCGCCATCGGGCACAGCATGCGCTAGCGCTAGACTATCTGAAAGCAGGCTTGCTGGATCACGCTGAGGCCGCACTTCTTCAACTGGTTGGCACTTCGTTTCAAACGCCTGCATGGTTGGCACTTTTGGGTCTTTACGAGCGCAGCCGTGACTGGGTGCAGGCAGCCAAAATGGCAACCATCTTGTCAGAAGCAGGGCAAGGTGATTTCAGTCAAAGACTGGCGCATTACCTGTGCGAACAAGCGGCCACAGGTGTGTCGCAGGGCCATCTTGAGGTCGCACAAACCCTTTTGCGCAACGCCATTTCCATCGCCCCCAACGCTGCCCGCGCCTGGATGGCTTTAGCACAATGGCAGGCGCAAGCCGGACAATTGGATGTCGCCTGGCAAACTTTGGTCGATGCCATCAACAATTGCCCTGATGCCATCGCCCTTATCGCTCGCCCACTGGCAGATATGGCTTTGCAGGCTCACAAGGTTTCACAAACCCTGGCACATTTGCAATCAGGTTATGCGCAAAACCCATCGCTCGATGTGCTTGATGCCCTTGTTTTTCTCTCTGCCCGTCAGGGAGAAGCTCACCGTGACTGGTATGTGCGCCACCTTGAACAAACGCCTTCGTTGGTGGCTGCGACCAAATGGATGGCTGATGAAAAGTTGGAGCATGAGCAATATCATCCCCAAGTGCAACGGGCGTTGGAACACGCTGCCCAACCCCTGCTGCGTTACCGCTGTGCAGCTTGCGGTTTTGAGGCCTCGCGACATTTTTGGCAATGCCCCGGCTGCCAGACTTGGGACAGTTACCCCCCACGACGTGTTGAAGAATTATGACTTTGAAAGAAAAACTTAACCTGGCCCGCATTTTGGTGGTGGGCGACGTGATGCTTGACCGCTATTGGTATGGCGCAGTCGATCGCATCAGCCCTGAAGCCCCTGTGCCTGTGGTTCGTATCGGCCGCGAAGAAGATCGCAATGGGGGAGCAGCCAACGTGGCCTATAACCTCATCACGTTGGGTGTTCAGGTATCGCTGCTCTCGGTTGTCGGCGATGATGAAGCCAGCCACAAGCTTGAAGCACTGGTGAAGAATGTAGGCATTACACCCCACTTTGTGCGTGATGCCCAGCTTAAAACCACAGTCAAACTGCGCGTGATTGGACACCAGCAGCAGTTGCTTCGCATGGATTTTGAAAACACGCCAAAGACTGAAGTCCTGGAGACACAAACGGCTATTTTTACTGAATTGCTGAATCACCACGATGCAGTTTTATTTTCAGACTATGGCAAAGGGGGGTTGTCCCATGTGAGCGACATGATCGCCTGTGTACACAGAGCGAACAAGCCTGTACTGGTTGACCCCAAAGGCGGCGACTATGCCCGCTACCGTGGGGCGACGGTTCTCACACCCAATAAAACGGAAATGAAACAAGTGATTGGCCCTTGGCGCGACGAGTCTGAGTTGCAAAACAAAGCGCACACCCTGCGCCACGAACTGGGTATCGATGCCATTTTGCTCACACGCAGCGAAGAGGGCATGACCTTGTTTGATGCAGAGGGTCAGTTGAGTGTGACCGCGCAGGCGCGAGAGGTCTTTGATGTGACCGGTGCCGGTGACACCGTGATTGCCACCTTGACAGCCCTGATGGCCGCAGGCATGAGTTTGCGTGAAGCTGTGCCGCTGGCCAATCGTGCAGGCGGCTTGGTGGTTGGTAAATTTGGCACTGCAACGGTCTCTTATCTGGAGTTATTTGCATGACAAGAATCGTCGTCACTGGCGCTGCCGGCTTTATTGGCAGCAACATCGTCAAAGGGTTGAACGCACGTGGGTTAACAGACATCATCGCCGTGGATGACCTGACCCAAGGTGAAAAATTTTGCAATCTGGCCGATTTGGTCATTGCAGATTATGTGGATGCCGATGTTTTCTACACTGAATTTGCAGGTGGCGCTTTTGGACCTATCGAAACCATATTCCACGAGGGTGCATGTAGCAACACCCTGGAGATGAATGGCAAGTACATGATGCAAAACAACTTTGCCACATCGGTCAAGTTGTATCAGGCCTGCCAGAAACGTGGTGCCAGGCTGATTTATGCCTCCAGTGCAGCCACTTATGGCGCATCAACCACCTTTTGTGAAGAGCCTGCAAGCGAGCATCCCTTAAATGTATATGGCTACTCCAAACTGCTGCTTGACCAGCGCATGCGTCATGAATGCGGGACGGTTTTTGAGCGTGCCATGGCCGGTAAAACCATGCAAGTGGCGGGTTTGCGCTACTTTAACGTTTATGGCCCCCGAGAACAGCACAAAGGTCGCATGGCCAGCGTGGCTTTTCACCAATTTCATCAGTTTCGCACTGAAGGCAAAGTGAAACTATTTGGCGAGTATGGCGGCTACAAATCAGGCGAGCAGCAACGGGACTTTGTATTTATTGACGATGTGGTGGCCGTTAACCTCTGGTTTTTTGACCATCCGTGCATCTCTGGTATTTTTAACCTAGGCACAGGCCGCGCCCAAACATTCAACGATCTGGCCAGTTCGGTGGTCAATAGTTTGCGATCTCTTGAAGCTCTGTCGCCGCTGCCTTTGGATGAACTCTGTGCGCAGGGCTTGATTGAATACATTCCCTTTCCCGATGCGCTTCGTGGCAAATACCAGTGCCACACCGAGGCTGACCTCTCCAATTTGCGCCAGACAGGTTGTGACCAACATTTTGCAGATGTACAAACCGGCGTGAACCAGTACATTCAATGGTTGGCACAATCACGTTTTTAGGAGAACACACATGCTCAAAACCCTCATCACCTTGATGGTCACACTGTCTGCTGTGGCTTGTCTGGCGGCACTTGACATCAACAAAGCCTCTGAAGCCGAGTTGGACAGCATCAAAGGCATTGGCCCGGGCACCTCTGGCAAAATTTTAGATGAACGCAAAAAAGCCAGTTTCAAGGACTGGCATGATTTGATTACCCGTGTCAAAGGCATTGCCCACATCAGGGCAGCCCACTTTTCAGACGAGGGTGTGACCGTCAATGGCTTGGTTTTCCAACCAGACACCCAAAAAGCACCGGCAAAAGATGCCGCGAGCGCCGCAAAGTAGTCACCCACACAGTGCAAAAAACACCCTGAATGACGAGTGATGGCTTTCGTGGGTTGGATTTTCATCCGACATTTCGGTATCGTTGTCGGACTGAAGTCTGATCGACGGGTAGTGCCATGATTTTTAAATTCTTTCACGTGATACCTCATGATCATCCTGTTCAAATGCCTGTCCGTTCTGCCATTGTGTTTTTTGCATGGCATGGGATGGGTGTTGGGCTGGATGGTGTTTTTGGCTTCATCTGACTATCGGCAACGTTTTTTAACCCAGGCACACCAGGCAGGTGTGGGGTTACACGATTGTTTGTGTGCCGTGGGTGAAAGTGGCAAACTGGTAGCAGAGTTGCCCAGGCTTTGGTTTGGACGGCCCGTTGCTGTGCTGTGGAACGGTATTGAGTGTGTTGAGACTGCCCTTCAGTCCGCACATGGGGTTGTTTTTTTGACACCTCATTTGGGTTGCTTTGAAATCACTGCACAGGCTTATGCAGAGCGTTTTGGACACTTGGGTCGACCGATCACCGTGCTGTTTCGACCACCACGACAAGCCTGGTTGTACGACGTGATGTGTGACGCACGCCAAAGAGCGGGCTTGTTGAGTGCGCCTACCACCATCGCAGGGGTCAAGCAATTGCTCAAAGCGCTGAGAAAGGGTGAATCTGTAGGGTTGCTGCCCGATCAGGTACCGCCACAGGGCATGGGGATCATGGCTTCTTTTTTTGGGCGCGATGCCTACACCATGACACTGGGTGCGCGACTGGTTCAGCAAACCGGTGCGGCTGTGCTGATCGCTTGGGGAGAACGTCTGCGTTGGGGGCGTGGCTACCGGGTTCATGTGAAGCCGCTCGATGCTCCATTGCCATCCAATCTGGCAGATGCTGTGAATGCTGTCAATTCGGTCATGCAAACGCTGATACTGCAAGCACCCAGGCAATATCTGTGGGGCTATGGACGCTACAAACTTCCGCGTGAGACTTTGTAAATGTTGAGCCACGTCGCTTTGGGATTGATGCGTGGTTTGGCCTGTTTACCTCTGTCGTGGCAGCGCGGGCTTGGCACTTTGCTGGGCTGGCTGTTGTATGCAACTGTTTTGACACGTCGGCGTGTGGTTTTTACCAACTTGCGTTTGTGCTTTCCTGATATGACCGACGCTGATATTCGTTCGCTATCGCGCCGTGTGTTTGTTTATTTTTCGAAGGCGTGGCTAGACAGGGGGTGGCTGTGGCATGGCTCGCCCCAGGTAGTACGCCAACGTCTGCGTTTATGTGGTGCGGTGCACGAATTGATGGACAGCAACCCCGTGGTAATTTTTGCACCGCATTTTGTAGGGCTGGATGCAGGCTGGACAGCGCTGGCACAGCAGTTGCCACGGCATTTCACTACCATCTACACCGATCAGGCCAACAAGGTGATGGACCGTTGGATACTGAAGGGTCGTCAACGTTTTGGCTCAGTGCAGTTGTTTGGCCGTGTCGATGGGGTCAAGCTGATTGTGGCTGCACTGCGATCAGGTCATCCACTGTACCTGTTGCCGGATATGAACTTTGGTCCCCACGAATCGGTGTTTGTTCCGTTTTACGGTGTAAGCGCAGCGACTGTGCCCAGTTTGTCACGCTTTGCCCGTTTAGGGCGCGCCAAGGTGGTGCCGGTGGTCACGCGCATGACGGCATCGGGCTATGACGTGCAGGTGCTGCCAGCATGGTCCAACTTTTCCGGCGATGACCCCGTGGCGGATACTGCGCACATGAATGCGTGCCTGCAAACCTACATTGACGCCATGCCCGACCAATACTATTGGGTTCACAAACGCTTCAAGGATCGCCCTGAAGGCGAGGCAGATGTTTATGGATAAAAACGGCCTCTAGTGTTAGATGGGTCAGCGTTGGTAGCTATTTAGGATATGGTTAATAATAAGTTCCTCATTTGGCTCGTCAGATTTGGGCGCACTGCGTCGTTACAAATCGCTTATGTGGCTGGGCCACACCGCACGATTTGTGCCTAGCATTGCATCTTTAACTCTGACGGCCAAATGAGGGACTTATTGTTGACCATATCCTTATTTGATAGTTTCAGGATGTGCCCATTGCCACAACAACAGGGCGACATCGTCAATGCCCAGACGTTTGGGCGCAGAAAAGAGTCGAACTTCGCCACCGCCTGCTTGCAGTTTCATAACGGACAGGGCTTTGGTTTGTTCAGCGCGGGACAGCTTGTCGGCTTTGGTCAAAATGACCAAAAATTTCAGACCTTTTTCAACACGCGGACGCAGCACTTCCAGTAATGTGTCATCTAGCTCCGTCAGGCCGTGGCGAGGGTCGCACATCAGCACGATGGCCGTGAGGTTTTCGCGCGTGACCAAATAATTGGCCATGACCTGCTGCCAGCGCAATTTGTCTTGCAGGGGCACAGCCGCATAGCCATAACCCGGCAAATCTGCCAGAACGGCATCAGTCACCCCGTGTTTTCCCAACGAAAACAAGTTGATATGCTGTGTTCGGCCAGGCTTTTTGGAAGCGAAAGCCAGTTGCTTTTGTTGCGTCAGTGTGTTGATGCAGGTCGATTTTCCTGAATTGGAGCGGCCCACAAATGCAATTTCAGGCACGCTTAAAGCGGGTAAAAAGTGCAATTGCGGTGCTGTGGTTAAAAATTTTGCGGTGTGCAGCCAGCCCAGTGCCAAAGGCGCAGTGATATGGGGGTGAACGGCACAGTGCGCATCGGTCAGGTCAGAAGAAAGAGTCATAGCCAAAGAGGTTGAAGAAGGTGAAAGGGTGCGAGAAATATGCCAGCAATGAGCATTATGTCCGCCCCTCCCTTGACATGCTGAAAACAAAGACACCTGCGATATTGGGTGGTAGATGGATTTTCAGGATAAGCGCTTAACGGAAAGTTTTCTACGTCAAAAATTGTACAAAATTCTGCTCTAACCCGCTCTGGTATTGCATAGTGTGCTATGTTTTTTGAAATTATGAGGTAGGAAACTTATTGTGAATCACTTATCATTCGAGCAGTTGCATGGGGATATGCTCAATCCCCAGCGTGTCAGCTTCATTTTCGGAGTAATCCAGAATGTCGTTGAGGAGACTCAAGAGCGTCAACGATGAACAATGGATGGTTTCAAGCATTCGCTGTTGATCGTCATCGAGATGTGTGTGTTGCATGATTTCAATCATGCCAACCACGCCGCTCATGTGGGTACGAATCTTATGGCTCATATTGGCAAGAAACTCTGATTTGACGCGGGTGAATGCAAATGCCGCCTTTTCTGCGCGTTTGAGTTCCGAAATATCGTCAAATGACCAAACCCGCCCCACCACGGTATCTCCCATTTTTTGGGGACGGGATATTCGTCTGAAAACCCGTCCGTCAGCCAGTTCAAGGATGTCATCACTTTTCTCGTCAGGGGTGTCATACAAATGCATCACATTGGCCAGAAACTGATCAGGCTTCATCATTTTCGAAGCGGCAAACTTCAGCAGGGGACCATCCATGCGTGTGTCAAGAATTTCTGACGGTATTTGCCAAAGATCCAAAAATCGCTGGTTATAGCGTGCAACATACCCATCGTTATTGATCACCAAAATGCCATAGTCTGTTGATTCAATAACCGTATTGAGCAAAGACATTGAGGATTTCAATGCCTGCTGATCGCACTTGATCTGGTTGATGTCACGCCCAATGCCGACCACTTTGACGCTACCGGTCGAAGCATCCTTGATGAGAGAGCCATTGGCGCTAGACCACAGATAGCTGCCATCCTTGCGGCGCACACGGTATTCAATGCCGCCATGTGTTGTTCCGGTTTCAAAGATGCGCCGCATGGCGGCTACACAAATGGTCACGTCTTCAGGGTGAATAAAGTTGGTAAAGAACTGACCAATGACTTCATTCACATCATGACCAATGATTGTGGTCCATTGTGGCGAAACATATTCAAACACCCCATCGGGTGTTAGCGTGAACAAAATGTCGTTCAGGTTTTCTATCAGCGATAAAAAGTGCAGGCGACTCGCACGCAAATCATCTTCCATATGCTGGCGCCGGGTCACGTCGGTGCAAACATTGATGTATTTGATGGGCTTGTCGTTTTCACCCATAAAGGCCAGCACGGTGCTATCCACCCAGTACAAAGAGCCGTTTTTGGAACGATTACAGACTGTGGCGCGCCACACTTTGCCTGCATTGATGGTGTCATACATGGCCTTGAAAAAACCTTTGGGGTGGTATCCTGAATGGCACAGGTGATGATTTTGACCCAGGAACTCATCGGGCGTGTAGCCACTGATTTCGGTGAATTTGGCGTTGCCATAGGTCATGTGCCCCTCAGTGTCCGAGATGGTCACGATGGCGTGTTGGTCCAAGACCTGCTTTTGTTGCTCCAGCTCGGCCAAGGCACGTTGGGTGGCAGCCACGCTTCGCTGCAAGGCATGGGTTCTTTGCTGCACCAGCTCTTCCAGGTGTTCACGATAACGCTGCAATTCTTGTTCTTTGGTTTTTCGTTCAGTGACATCAGACACCACGCCCACCAGAAAAGCCTTCCCATCCTTCCAAAGGGTTCGGTTACGAATATGAACGTTGCGCAATGTTCCATCCCTGTGCAGGTACTGCGTCTCAAAATTCGATGACCCCGCTTTCACCATGGCTGCAACGGCTGCACCGGTGGTCGATGCACTCATTTCACCTTGAACATTCATCAGTGTGAGTTGAGAGAATTCATCACGGGTGTATCCCAGTGCCTCACATGCTGCGTCGTTGAATTCAATGTAGGCCAGTGTCGATGCATCAATCATCACAATGCCGTCTGCTGCCTGATTCACAATGCTGCGGTAAATTTCTTCACGTGCAGCCAGAGCCATTTTGGATTGTTTGAGTTCCAGTGTTAATGCATTCGCATTTCTCAATGCCAGGCGTGCTGCGTATTCGTTATCGCGCAGACTCAGCTCTAATAGCTTGCGTTCAGTCACATCCTGAACGGTTCCGCGCAAAAAGGTAGGGCTGCCGTCGGCATCGAAGGTAAATTCACCCTGCGCTGTCACCCAGCGTTCTTTTCCGTCTGCGGGGCGGATCACTTTGTAGTCTTTGTTGAATTTTCCATCAGTATCAATGACTTGTTGGTAATAGTCCAGCAGTTCCTGGCGACATTCTGGTGCGATCAGGTTGTTCCAGTTGGGTATTGTTCTGATAAAAGTGTCGTCAATGCCCAAAATATCATCCAGAATGGGAGATCCTTGCCAGAGACCGGTTTTGATGTCGGTGATGTAAGTGCCCACCCGGGCAATGCGCTGGGCTTCATTCATGGCCCAGACGCTCTCCTGCAAAGCCTGCTCTGCCTGAGCACGCAGGGCTGCTCGCTCTTGTGATTGGTGAAGTGCGATGCGTTGGTAGGCGCGAACCTGGCGGCGTTGATGCGTGTTATAGGTCAAGGCAGCGAGCATTGCGAGCAAGATGCCCATTAGCCCCCCCGTGATGGCAATCCATTGCGGCTTTTGCGTGACAGTCCCTGCGCCAAAATCAGGCAGCGCGTAATAAACCAGTGTCCAGGTGTGATCGCCAAAAACCAGCGATTGAACAGTTTTCAAGCGGGTTTCTGCTGGGGTGTGCGTGTGGTGTGTTTTAAATGAGTCAAACATCAGGTTGTCTTCAGACGATGCATTGCCATCAAAAATTTCCACCTCCATATTTTTTGTGCCATCCGGGAAGATGTGCGAAAAAAAATCTGCCGTGCGAAAGGGAGTGCCCACCCAACCCAATACGTGGGTCTGACGCAAGGCAGGCGTGTTCACTGCGACGCCTTTGCGATAGAGTGGCACATACATGACAACGCCCGTCACAGGTGCTTTGGCATCCAGCCCAAGGGTGAGCTTGGCAGACATCGCCAAAGCACCCGTGTCACGCGCCTGGTTCAAGGCGGTTCGCACGGGCAACACAGTAGAGATGTCATATCCCACCACCAGGCTGTTACTGCCCCCCAACGGCTCTACCAAGACAATGGGCGTATAAACCGGGCGAACACCAGGCGGGTTGATGTGGTAGTTGGGTTGTCCTTGTTTGCGTATTTTGGCCACGTGCCGACGAATATTGGCAACCCGTTCGATATAGGCTACACCGACAATACCGCGAATGTCATTTGCTTGTTGCAAGGATTGGTAAAAGGCATGAAAATCCTGTTTTGTCACTTTGTCAGATGCGTCAAAAAAGCCCGCAAAACTTTGCAACATCAAACCTTGCATGTGGAGCTGGCGCTCAATTCGATCCGTGACTCCAGTGGCCTGACGCTCCAAATCAGATTGCAATTGACGGTTGGCATCCCCTTTGGCCTGTTGCCACAACAACCCCGTGATGGCCCACGAAATGAGCAAGATCAACAGCGCCAAGAGGCCAGGCCCGATCCAGCGTGAGCGCTCAGGTGTGTAGTCAGAATGGCCAGAATGGCCAATGTGACGGGTGTCATTCATGGAATGCTTTCATGGGGTGGGTATGGCCTATTTAAAAAACGGATCAAAGGCTGACCCAATCAGCGTGGGTAGCTATCCATTGATGAGTATCAGGAGTGATGACCACAGGCAGCTTCAATCATGGATGCTGCACTGGCAAAAGCATCTTCAAGCCCCTGCACTAGCGTTTGGCAGGTTTTGGCATCACCTTTGTGTCCTGCTTGTTCGATGTGTTGGCACAACTCGCCCAATGCCAGGGCACCCACGGTGCGGGCGGCTGACTTGAGGGTGTGTGCCAAAGAAGTCAGGCTTGGTGTATCACTATTTTGGGTGGCCGCCAAAATTTCTGTGATTTGTAAGCGGGCCTTGACCAGAAATTTACCCAGCAACCGTTGGTGCATTTCAGTGTTGTTACCCACCAATTCTCCCAATGTGTTGGCATCCCAGAATGGGAGAGAGTCTGCGTTGGTTCGCAGCAAGGTGGGCACCGGCACTAGCCACTTTCTGAGCATGGGACCTAAGGTTTCCATGCGCAGAGGTTTGCTCAGGTAGTCGTCCATACCACTGTCAAGACAGCGTTGTGCCTCGCCCTGCATGGCGTTGGCGGTGACGGCAATGACAGGTAAATGGGTTCCTGAAGGCTCTGCTTCACGAATGGCAGCGGTAAGTGCAAAACCGTCCATCTTCGGCATGTGGCAGTCGGTGAGCAGCAGTGCATACTGCCCTGCGCGCCATTTTTCCAGGGCCATCGCACCGTCAATGGCAACATCCGTCCTGTAACCCAGCAAACGCAACTGTTCGCACAATATATCGCGGTTGGTCTCGTTGTCTTCGGCCAACAAAATCAAGGGGCCGTTGGACACCACCGAATGCACGTCCACGTTGTGTAGGTGCGTTCGTGGACTTAGGCGGCACTCATAGGGAGTGGTGGGCAGTTGGCCCGGAGGTGCTTCGTGCAAGGGCAGTGAAACGGTAAATTCTGAACCTTGGTTCAAAACGCTCTGCACCGTGATGTGCCCCCCCATCAACGTGATCAGCCGTTGGCAAATGGACAAACCTAAACCTGTGCCTCCAAATTGGCGCGATGTGCTGGAATCGGCCTGGGTAAAGGGTTGAAACAGGCGTGCCAACACGTCCTCGGACATGCCAATGCCGTTGTCCACCACCCGCAGCAACAGGCCATATTGCCCCTCTGGCAAAGGCACACGGGCGGCCACCAGAATAATGCACGCACTGTGGTCAGGTCTGCTGGGGGTGAACTTGATCGCATTGCCCGTCAGGTTCAGCAGGACCTGGCGCAAGCGTGCAGGGTCAGAATAGACCCACTCTGGCAATACAGGGTCAATCCATACCGACATGTCGATGGACTTGGCTTTGGCGCTTGTGGTCATCAGTTGTGCCACGCCGTCAATTAAATGGCGCAATGGCGTGGGAATGTTTTCAACATCGAGCTTGCCGGCTTCAATTTTGGAATAATCCAGAATATCGTTCAGAATGCGCAAGAGTGCCAGAGATGACTGATGAATGGTGTTCAACATTCGCCGTTGTTCTTCATTCAGCTCACTGTGTTGCAAAATATCAATCATGCCAATCACGCCATTCATGGGGGTGCGAATCTCATGGCTCATGTTGGCCAAAAATTCTGACTTGGCACGGTTGGCGGCCAGCGCTGCATGTTCTGCACGCTTGATGTCTGTGATGTCGTCAAACGACCAAACCCGCCCAACCACTGCATTGCCATTTTTTTGAGGATGTGATATTTGCCTGAAAATGCGTCCGTCTGCTAGTTCCAGGATGTCGTTGCTGGTAGCGTCAGGGTCGTCATATTTGGCATGAATGCTTGCCAGATGAGCATCTGGATGCATCATTTGTGCGGCTGCAAATCGACGTAGTGCATCGCTGTCAAGAGGTTCAAGAAGCTCTTGCGGTATTTTCCAAAGGTCAATAAATCGCTGGTTGTAGCGGGTGAAATGCCTGTTGCCGTCCACCACCAAAATGCCGTAGTCGGTCGATTCAATCACTGCTTGCAGCAACGAGATGGAATAAAGCTGTGCCTCTTGATCTCGCTTGTTTTGGGAAATATTACGCCCGATTCCAACCAGCAAGACGACACCAGTAGATTCATCTTTCATGACTGAGCCATTGGCACAGTTCCATTGGTAAGTGCCGTCTTTGCATTGCACACGGTATTCAATTCCGCTTTGCCCGGTGTCCGTCTCGAGAATAAGCTGCATAAAGGCCATGCAACGGGCAATATCGTCAGGGTGAACAAAGTGAGAAAAGTGTTGACCAATGACCTCGTCCGCGTTGTGACCGTAGTTCGTTGTCCACTGCGGAGACACAAATTCACACACACCCTCTGTGGTCAGTGTAAACATGACATCGTTCATACTGTTAATCAGCGATTGATAGCGCAATTGGTTGTGATGCAACGCTTCTTCCATCTGTTTGCGCGCTGTCACGTCGGTACGAACGGCAATATATTTGACAGGCTGACCCTCGGTATTCCTAAAAGCCAGCACTGTTGTATCCACCCAGAACAAATGACCGTCCTTGGCGCGGTTGCAAACTGTGGCACGCCAAACTTCGCCACGGCTGATGGTGTCAAACATCGTCTTGAAAAAGCCATGGGGGTGATATCCGGAGTGAACAAGATCATGGGTTTTGCCCAGGAATTCGTTGGGCGAGTAACCACTAATTTCTGTGAATTTGTCGTTACCGTAGATGATGTAACCCTCGGGGTCAGTGATGGTCACAATGGCATGGTGGTCTAACACTTGCTTTTGCTGCTCTAGCTCGGCTAGGGCATGTTGTGTGCTGTCCATGCTGTTTTGAAGTTTGGCGGTTTTTTCCCGAACCAGGGTGGCCAGATGGTCACGGTGCTTCTGTAATTCCAGTTCACTGAGCTTGCGTTGGGTAATATCCTGAATGGTGCCGCGCAAAATGGCCGGTTTGCCCTCGGTGTCATAGGTGAATTCACCCAGCGCAGTCACCCAGCGTCTTTGTCCATCGCAAGGTCGAATCACCTGATAGTCATGCTTGAATTTTCCACCGCTCTCGATCACCTGGTTGTTATCATCGAGCAGAGCCTGTCGATCTTCAGGATCCACCAAAGCATTCCAGTTGTCTATGGTTTTGATGAAAGTGTTGTCAATGCCAAAAATATCATCCAAAATGGCCGAGCTTTGCCACAGGCCGGTTTTGATGTCGGTGATGTAAGTGCCCACCCTGGCAATGCGCTGGGCTTCGTTCATGGCCAAAACACTCTCCTTCAGTGCTTTTTCAGATTGAGTGCGCAAAGCATCGCGCTCTTGTGCTTGTTGGATGGCAATGTTTTGTAATACACGCATTTGGCGGCGGCGTTGGGCATTGATCGTCATGGCCGTCAGCAAGGCCAGTAAAGTGCCCAATAAAATACCTGTGATGGCCATCAGTTGCGGTTTTTGCGTCACAGCCCCGGCACCAAAGCCTGGCTTGGCGTGAAACACCAGTGTCCAGGTACGTCCACCAAAGTCCAGCGATTGAACATAACGAAAGGGTGACTCAGTCCCAAGCGCAAAGCGCAAGGTGCTGTCTGAATCAAACATCAGGCTGTCCAAAGATGGCGTGCTGCCATCGAAAATTTCAAGATCAAGAGGGCTGATGCCATCTGGAAAGACATAAGCCATGAACTCTGTCATGCGAAACAGAACATCTACCCAGCCCAAAAAGTGGGATCTGCGCCTCTCAGGCGTATCAACCTGTTCACCTGAACGGTAAATGGGTGCGTACATCACAAAATCTGGAATAGAAATAGGTGTGCCAACATCGGATAAATGCGTGAGCTTGGCCGACAGTGCCACGGCACCACTGTCACGTGCCTGATTCATCGCTGTGCGTGCTGGTAAAACAGTGTAAGGATCAAAGCCTGGAAGCAGCAAGTTGCTGTCAGTCATCGGCTCAATAAAAACAATGGGCGCATAAACAGCGCGAGTACCTGGCGGACTGATACGGTAGTTGGCATAACCCATTTTGCGCATGGCGTTCACATGCGAAGTCATGTCCTTGGCTACCACCTGTTTCATGTAGGTCACAGCGGCAAACCCGTGAACGTCCAAAGCCAGATTCACAGATTGGGCAAAATACTGGTTCAAATCCTGGGCTGCAATGCGCGATTCATAGGACATCCCCGTAAAACCGTGAACATCGGTGGCAAGATTCAAAGTCTTGTAATAAGCATGAAAGTCTTGCCGCGTCACCTTGTCAGATGCATTAAAAAGTCCGGTAAAACTCTTCAATATCAAGGCACTGATGTTGAGATGGCGTTGAACTTCTTTCGTGATGTCAGTGGCTTGACGTTCAAAATCAGAACGCAGCGCACGGTGGGCATCCTCTCTGGCCTGATGCCACAAAACCCCTGTGACCGCCAAAGAGACCAGCCACACCAGGAGCGCCAGCAAACCAGGCCACATCCAGCCAGGGTGAACAGGTGTGTTGGCGGTTTCGCTGATTGGATTAGTGTCATTCATGGCAGGTTCTCATCAATTGTCGTCTTTCGTTTTGGAGGATGTCAGCAT
>CAIXMC010000324.1 GCA_903920405.1 uncultured beta proteobacterium | reverse complement strand
GAGTTGATCATCATTCATGGATGATCAACCTGTTTGCGATGAGATGGCTAAATTTGCCCCGTTGGGCTCATTTCTGGGTGGAAATACGCAAGCCGTTCAGGCTCATACCTCATTGGACAAGGCTGTTTGATAGCTGCGTGCTGATTTTGTATTATGCTATGCACTTTTTTGGAGCATTGCTGATATGAAATTCTCTTTTGTCAACACCTTTTTGGACTATGTTGCCCAGCGCAATCCTGGTCAGCCCGAGTTTTTACAAGCTGTCACTGAGGTCATGAAAAGCCTGTGGCCTTTCATTGCCGCACACCCCAAGTATGCCGAGCATGGTTTGTTGGAGCGTCTGGTTGAACCTGAACGGGTTGTGATGTTTCGCGTCTCGTGGCAAGACGATCACGGCACAGTTCAGGTCAATCGTGGCTACCGTATTCAACACAGCATGGCCATTGGCCCCTACAAGGGCGGCTTGCGCTTTCATCCATCGGTCAATCTGTCCATCCTGAAGTTTTTGGCTTTTGAGCAAACCCTGAAAAATGCCTTGACCACTTTGCCGATGGGCGGTGCCAAGGGCGGTTCAGATTTTGACCCCAAAGGCAAAAGCCCGGCTGAAGTCATGCGTTTTTGCCAGTCGTTTGCTACTGAGTTGTTCCGCCATGTTGGCTCGGATACTGATGTTCCCGCAGGCGACATTGGCGTGGGGGGGCGTGAAGTGGGCTTTATTGTCGGTATGGTGAAGAAACTCACCAATCGTGCAGATTGCGTGTTCACCGGCAAGGGTTTGTCGTTTGGTGGCTCGCTGATTCGCCCTGAGGCCACTGGCTACGGCACCGTTTATTTTGCACAAGAGATGCTCAAGCAAAAAGGCATGAGCTTCGATGGCCTGCGTGTGAGCGTGTCAGGTTCTGGTAACGTGGCCCAATACGCCGTTGAAAAGGCCATGGCCCTCGGTGCCAAGGTCATCACTGTGTCTGATTCCAGCGGCACCGTGATCGACGAAAGTGGTTTTACCACCGCAAAGCTGGCCGAACTGATGGAAGTCAAAAACCATCTTTATGGTCGTGTCAGCGACTACGCACAGCGTACCAAGACTCGCTTTGAATCCGATATTCGCCCTTGGGCTGTACCTGTGGATGTGGCACTGCCTTGCGCTACCCAAAATGAACTGGACGGCACGGATGCGGCTACTCTTGTGAAAAACGGGGTCAAGTGTGTGGCCGAAGGTGCCAACATGCCATCCACCCTTGAGGCGATCAAAGTGTTTGAAGATGCTAACGTGCTGTATGCGCCCGGCAAGGCCAGCAACGCAGGCGGTGTGGCTACTTCAGGCTTGGAAATGAGCCAAAACGCCATGCGCCTGTCATGGCCCCGTGATGAAGTAGATGAACGATTGCACGACATCATGCGCAGCATTCACAATGCCTGCCTGCAACATGGTCGCCGTGCTGACGGTTCCTGGAGCTATGTCGATGGTGCCAACATTGCGGGCTTTGTCAAGGTGGCCGATGCCATGATGTCGCAGGGAGTGATCTAACTTTCATGGGCGTGATTCAAAGGGCTTCCCACTTAGGATATGGCCAACAATAAGTTCCGCATTTGGTCGTCAGAGTTAAAGATGCAATGCCAAGCGCAAATCGCGCAGTGTGGCCCAGCCACATCAGCGATTTGTAACGACGCAGTGCGCCCAAATCTGACGAGCCAAATGCGGAACTTATTATTGACCATATCCTAAGTGGGCAGCCCTGCTTTTGAACGGGTGCGTTTCAAAGTGATGTGGAGTTATTCTCGGCAT
>CAIXMC010000323.1 GCA_903920405.1 uncultured beta proteobacterium | reverse complement strand
TTTTTGTTCGCAAAATGGGCAGGGGACAACTGAGGCCGCTGGTGTCGATTTCTTTGTCAATTTGCATGGTTGTTTTCCAATAGAGCACGCCGAACAAGGCGGATTGTAAAAGTGCCAGTTTCGTGAACAAGTTCTAAAATGGCAAACTCTGCCTCACAAATACCATCAGGAGTAAAAAATGCCTTTGCCAGACACTGAAAAAGCCCGCTATCACATGATTGAGCAACAGGTTCGCCCGTGGCAGGTGTCAGATTCTCGGGTGCTGGAATTGTTGGCAAGCGTCAAACGTGAAGATTTTGTGCCTATCGCCTACAAATCTTTGGCATTTGCCGATTTGGAAATTGCACTACCCGGTGGGCAACAGATGCTCTCACCCAAAGTGCAGGCACGGCTGCTGCAAGATGCCAGGGTGCAGTCCACTGACAAAGTGCTTGAAATTGGCACGGGTTCTGGCTATATGACCGCTTTGTTGGCCAGCATGGCTCGGCATGTACTCAGTCTTGAAATTGTTCCTGAATTGGTGGAAATGGCACAGGCTCATTTGCAGAATGCCCGCATCCACAATGCAGAAGTGCGTTTGGCTGATGGTGCTCTGGGCGCGGCGGTAGATGCACCTTTTGACCTGATTGTGTTGGGTGGCTCGGTGGCCGAAGTTCCATCATCCCTTCTTTCGCAACTTAGACTCAAAGGGCGTCTGGTGGCCATTGTGGGCGATGAACCCATCATGCATGCGCAAACCATCACGCGAATGAGCGATACCCATTACCAGATTGACATCAAGTGGGACTTTACTGCGCCGCGTCTTCAAAACTTTCTCGAACCCTCTCACTTCAAGTTTTAATTTTATGATCCCCCAAATTCGCCCTTCTCAATTTTGTGCCTGGTTGGCATCTGTCAAAGGCCACGGCAAGCCTGTGGTTCTGGATGTGCGTGAGCCTTCTGAACTGCAAAAAGCCCACATCAAGGCTGATGGTTTTGATGTGGTGGCCATTCCCATGAACATGTTGCCCTTGCGGCTGGATGAACTCAGTGTTGGACAACCGACGGCCTGCCTGTGTCACCATGGCGCTCGCAGTATGCAAATGGCCACTTTCCTGAATCAACAAGGATTTAGCCTGGTGGTCAATATTGCCGGTGGCATTGATGCCTGGTCTGTTGAAGTCGATAGCTCTGTACCGCGTTACTGATTGCCATAGACGGTGACTCAATATTCTGGTTGTTTTTCCTGTATTTGATTGGATGGGTCACACCCACTCTGCTGCACCATGAAAATTTTGAGACTTCTTACCCTTATTCCCCTTACGCTGGCACTTTGTGGTGCGCTGCCTGCCTCTGCCCAAAGTCTGGTCGATTTGTACCAGTCGGCCAAGGCGTTTGATGCCGGTTATCAGGCGGCAAGGTCACTCTTTGATGCCAGTCTGGCCAAAGGTGAACAGGCACGCGCAGCCTTGTTGCCCAGTGCTAATCTGGCCTGGGGGATGAACCGAACCCATATCTCCAGCGACACAGCAGCATTTGATCATGGCAACTATGGCAACCAAAGCGCCACCCTCATGGCATCACAACCCATCTATCGCCCCGCCAATCTGGCCATAGCAAGGCAAGGCAGCAAGCAAGTTGAACTGGCGCAAGCCCAATTGCAAGCGGCAGAGCAGGATTTGATGGTTCGTGTCAGTCAAGCCTATTTTGATGTGTTGGCAGCAAAGGACAGTCTGAATCTTGTCAAGTCGCAAAAAGAAGCCGTAGCCGAACAACTGGCATCTGCCAAGCGCAATTTTGAAGTAGGCACGTCCACCATCACCGACACGCGTGAAGCCCAAGCCCGCTTTGATTTGGTGTTGGCACAAGACATTGCCGCCGATAACGATGTGCGCATCAAAAATTTGGTACTTGACCAACTCACAGGCAAATCCCAATCCACGCCCAAACCGCTGAAATTCCCCGTGATTCTGCCCGACATCACCGGTGATGTGAAGACGTGGCTCAGTCTATCCGACAGCATTCACCCCTTGATTCGTCAAGCCCGTATTGGTCTGGAAATGGCGCAACTTGAAACCCAAAAAGCACAAGCCGGCAACAAACCTACGCTGGATATGACGGGCAGCTACAACATCACCCACAATAACGGATCAGCTATAACCACGCTGGACTACCGCAGCAACGTCACGTCCATTGGCTTGACTTTGAATTGGCCATTGTTTGCAGGCTTTTCCATCCAGAACCGCGTCAAGGAAACATTGGCACTGGAAGAAAAATCACGCGCTGACCTAGACGCCGCCCGTCGCGGTGTCACCCTGGCTACCCGCAGTGCATTTTTGGGTGTGCAGTCTGGTTTAAGCCAGGTGCAAGCGCTAGAAGCTGCACAAGCATCGAGTCAAAGTGCTTTGGCTGCGACACAATTGGGTTACTCGGTAGGGGTTCGCATCAACATCGACGTGCTCAATTCGCAAAGTCTGATGTTTGATACCAAAACCAAACTGGCCAAAGCACGCTACGAGGTATTGCTAGGTACGCTGAAACTGCGTTTTGCACATGGGTCACTCCAGGAAGACGACCTGAAAACCATCAACACATTGCTTGCTCTGTAGATGATGTAGATGACTTTGTCATCCTGTGTCAAACTGAGTCAAAAGCGCAAGCGGCGTTGGAAGCAAAAAATGCGAAACTGCCATGATCTCCAAAAAAACCTAGAATACAGGCCATTCCTGATCTGACCCACCCTGATTTCAGTCATTTGGCTTGCCTCTTTGTGCAGCTTGGCTATTTTTCACCCACCATGTTTCCAGACGCAGCCACTTTCTCCACCTTGCTAGACAATCCTGTTGGCAAGGCTCGGCTGTTGGTGGTGGATGACCAGCCCATCAATATTCAGGTCATGCACCAGATTTTTACAGGGCAATACCAAATTTTCATGGCGACCAGCGGGCAGCAGGCCTTGGATTTTTGCCGCCGAACGCCCCCTGATTTGGTCTTGTTGGACGTGGTCATGCCCGGTATGGACGGTTATGAGGTTTGCGCAACCCTCAAGGCCGATCCTGCTACCCGCAACATTCCCGTCATTTTTGTAACTGCCCACACGGAAGCTACCCAAGTGACGCGCGGCCTGGAAATTGGAGCCGTTGATTTCATCTCCAAGCCCGTCAATCCCGCCGTGGTTCGTGCCCGTGTCAAGTCACAGCTTACTTTGAAGTTCCAGTCAGATGTGATGCGAAAGCTGGTCTTTCTTGATGGTCTGACCGGTGTTTTTAACCGACGTTATTTTGATCAACAATTCGGCATGGAACTCGCACGATCAGCGCGTACCCAAACTCCCTTGGCACTCATCATGCTGGATGTCGATTTTTTCAAACGTTTTAATGATCGTTACGGCCATCAAGCCGGTGACGACTGTTTGCGCACCGTCGCGCAGACCCTTCATGGTACGCTGCACCGACCTGCAGATCTGGTGGCGCGCTACGGCGGTGAAGAATTCGCCTGCATCTTGCCTGAAACCCCCTTTTCAGATGCCATGAGCATCGCCCAGGAGCTTGAGGGCAAGGTGCATCAGCAAGGTATCTCGCACGCTGATTCTGATGCCGCTAGCGTTGTGACTGTCAGTCTTGGGGTTGCGGGTTACAGCGGTAACTTACCCATTCAACCCGCCGTGCTGCTGACACTGGCTGACGAACAACTGTATTGCGCCAAAAATGCAGGGCGCGCACGAACATGCGGCTGCTTGTTTACTGACACTCTTACTTGCCCCCTCCAGAATGCTGATCCAAGTCGGTCAATTCCTTAGTACTCTGACAACCTGGATCAACCGATTCCTGCCGCGCTCACTGCAAAGTCAGGTTGTGTTGCTCGGCTCATTGTGTTTGAGTCTGTCCATTTTGTCTTATGGTTATTACCAGGCCACCACTGATGTTGAACGCGAGCGCGTCAGCATCCGTCAGCGTATGGTGTCGCTGGCCAAAAATATTGCCACCATCAGCACCCATTTCCTCGTAGTCGATAAGGTCGGTCACATTGAGCCTCTGGTGTTGCAGTTGGCCGCAATTGATGGCATCTACGCTGTGTTGGTGACTGACATGAACGGTACGCCCATCACCGAGGTAGTGAACAACAACGGCGATTGGTCTCCCAGATTTAACCATGGCAAGTTTGAATTGCCGTCACCCACCGGCCCTTCTTCGATAACAGAGATCCACGCGAACGATGCCACACGGCGTGATTTTTTGGAAGGCAGCAGTGGCAGCATGGTGGCCTGGCACCGCATTGAGGGTAAGAAGCCTATGGGCTGGGTCAAAGTAAGCTATCGGCTGGATGCGTTTGATGCACTGGCCAACAGCATTCACATGCGCGCCATCCAGGCAGCGACTTTGGCCACGCTCGTCACCGTTTTATTTATATGGTTACTGCTGCGTCCCAGCATGCGCGCGCTCAAGCGTGCCACAGACTTTGCTGGCCATCTCGACGGCAGTTTGGGAGATATCTTGCCCATCTCTCACCATGCTTCTGAAATTGAAGCATTGGAGCGTGCGCTGAATGTTGTCTCGGCACGGTTGTTGCGCCAAAACACGGATCTGATCAACCAAAAGTTCGCACTCGACCAGCATGCTATCGTCAGCATCACCGACTTGCGAGGCACCATCATTTACGCCAACGCGAAGTTCTGTGATGTCAGTGGGTTCACACAGGATGAATTGCTCGGTCAGAATCACCGCATTGTGAAATCTGACGAGCATTCTCCTGATTTTTACAAGACGTTGTGGCACACCATCAGCCAAGGCCTGGTGTGGCATGGTGATATAAAAAATCGTACGAAAGATGGTTGTTTTTATTGGGCTAATGCCACGATCGTGCCCTTGTTGGGTTCTGACGGACTACCGTTTCAGTACATTGGCATTCGCACTGACATCACGGCCAACAAAATGCTGGAAGAAAGTCTGCAAATTGCAAACCGGCAAGCTCAAAGCGCCACCGTCGTCAAGGGGCAATTTCTTGCCAACATGAGCCATGAAATTCGCACTCCCATGAATGCTGTTCTAGGCATGCTCAAGCTCCTGCAAAACACAGACTTAACGGTTCGCCAGTTTGATTACGCGGACAAGGCAGAAAGAGCGGCTCATTCGCTCATGGGACTCATCAACGATATTCTGGATTTTTCAAAAATTGATGCGGGCAAGCTCACCCTGGACATTCACCCCTTTCGCTTGGATAAACTGTTGCGCGATTTGTCGGTCATCCTGTCTGCAAATGTGGGCAAAAAGCCTGTTGAGGTTTTATTTGACATTGACCCCAGCCTGCCACGGTCGCTTGTCGGCGATGATGTGAGGCTTCAACAGGTTCTGATCAATCTGAGCAGCAATGCGGTGAAATTTACGGAAAAAGGTGAAGTGGTCATTCGCGTGCGTCTGCTTGAACACCAGATCACCCAGGCCAGGTTGCAGTTTTCGGTACGTGACACTGGCATTGGCATCTCTGCTGACTACCAAAAGCGTATTTTCGAGGGCTTTTCGCAGGCTGAATCCTCTAACACCCGCAGGTTTGGTGGTACGGGCCTGGGACTGTCCATCAGCCGAAGTCTGGTGGCCCTGATGGGGGGCGAACTAACGCTGGACAGTGTTTCAGGGCAAGGCAGTACGTTCAGTTTTGACATTGCCCTGGCTCTGGATACCACACCTGCTTCAACCCCTCACCATGTTCATCAATTGATCATCAACGATCTGAATGTTTTGGTGGTGGATGACAATGCCACCGCGCGTGAAGTATTGACAGCCATGGCACAGTCACTGGGTTGGCATG
The DNA here is from genome assembly GCA_903920405.1 of uncultured beta proteobacterium. Taxonomy (GTDB): domain Bacteria; phylum Pseudomonadota; class Gammaproteobacteria; order Burkholderiales; family Burkholderiaceae_C; genus Rhodoferax. The sequence continues at coordinate 3,167 of CAIXMC010000323.1, read as the reverse complement.
TTGATGTGGCAAGCTGCGGCTTGGAAGCTCTGGCACTGTTGCAGGCTCGTCAAAGTACCGGACAACCCGCCCCCTACCAGGCCATATTCATTGATTGGCAGATGCCAGGTATGGATGGTTGGGAGACCATCGCCAAAATACAAGAGCTGATACCTGATTCACCGGCACCCATTGTGGTGATGGTTACCGCTTATGGGCGTGACATGCTGACTCAACGAACTCCTCAAGAAAGAGCGACTCTTCATGGCTTTTTGGTCAAACCCATTACGGCTTCAATGTTGTTTGATGCCGTCGCGGACGCATTGAGTAGCCGCCAGATCAAGGCTGTCACTACAAATCCTGTGGTTGATGCAGACAAACCGCTCCAGGGTATGCGTCTTCTTGTGGTGGAAGACAATCTGATTAACCAGCAGGTCGCCCAGGAGTTGCTCATCGGTCAGGGTGCTGAGGTTACGATCGCAGGTGACGGTCAACAATGCGTTGACTGTGTGCGCCAATCCATTGATGCAGATGCCCTTTTTGATGCTGTGTTAATGGACATTCAAATGCCTGTCATGGACGGTTACACAGCAACACGTGTTCTTCGCGAAGAGATGGGCTTGGGCTTGAGCCAACTTCCCATTATTGCCATGACAGCCAATGCCATGGCCAGTGACCGCGATGCCTGCCTTGCTTCGGGCATGAACGAGCATGTGGGCAAACCATTTGACGTGACACGGCTATCAGTTTTGCTGGCATCCTTCAAGGCATCAGGCGAAAGTACAAAGGTATCCATCTCACCTGAGACGACAGTTGGATGGTCGGATGTATCTTTGATCCTGCCTGTACCACGCAACAAGCTGATAGAACTTCCCAAGGTGGACGAAGTGGATGTTGTGGGTGCGCTGGAAAGGTTTGGTGGCAATGAAGCCTTATATGCTCGCATATTGCAGTCTTACTTGAGCGATATTCGACAATTACCGGATCAATTTGAGCAAACGCTTGCACAAAACGACCTGCTCTCAGCTACGCGTCTGGTTCATACACTCAAAGGCCTCTCTGCCACTGTGGGTGCAAGCTACCTGGCGGCTGTAGCGCTGCAAACTGAAATAACGCTCAAGAGTGCAGTGGAGGACGGTATCTCAGCAGCCGATCTGAACATGATGTGTGTCAAATTACGCCAAGCCATCAGTCTGGGCGCATCCGTCATGGAACGTGTGAGCAGGCGTTGTACATCTGCTCAAAACAACAGTCGAACCGACACAGCCACATTCATCAGTGCTGACAGCACTGTCGCGCTACTGACCGAATTGCGAACACTTTTATTGGCATCAGACATGCGTGCCTTTGATGTGTTTGAAACCTTTAACAGCAATGTTCGCAAAACCCTGGGGCACGACAAGGAAGCACTGGCAGCAGCCATGAGTGCTTTTGACTTCGTGCAGGCAGCACAAGCCTGCGAAAAACTTATCGAGAACGCCAACGAAGCTGCAGCATCAACATAAATTTACGGGGTGCGGGTGGCAAGGCACTGGTCACATCCTTAGAGCCGAATTTTGTACATTTTATTGCCCCTATCCTGACTTGCCGATGCCAACCTTTGCCCCACACAACCACTCGGCCATTGACTTCATCACCCGCTGGAGCGGTATCACCGCCAGTGAGCTAGCCACCGCACAGAGCTTTGTAATCGACCTGTGCGCCTTACTGGAAGTCGATAAGCCACACCCCACGCCTGAGCAGGATTACATGTTTGAGCGCCCTGTTACTTTTCATCACAGGGATGGCTCTAGCAGCGCGGGGCGCATCGACTGTTACAAGCGCTCTCACTTTTGTCTGGAATCCAAAAAGCAAAAAAGCGCTGCCCACACCAAAGGTTTTGACGATGGCCTGCTGCGTGCCCATGCCCAGGCTCAAAATTATGTCCGCGCCTTGCCCGCTGTGGAAGGCCGACCGCCTTTTGTGTTGGTGGTCGATGTGGGTACGGTGATCGAGGTCTATGCCGAATTTAGCCAAAGTGGTGGGGCCTATCTGCCGTTTCCTGATCCGCGTAGTTACCGCATTTCACTCGTCGACCTCGTGCAGTCGGAAGTGCGTGAACGGCTTCGGTTGATTTGGACATCGCCCCAGCAGTTAAACCCGGCGTTAATCAGCGCCAAGGTCACGCGGGGCGTGGCGGATTTGCTGGCCAAGTTGGCAACATCTTTAGAGTCAAATCTGGCTGTAACGCACGCCCCGTCTGCATTGGTAGCTCCCGAAATAATAGCATCTTATTTGACACGGTGTCTGTTTTCAATGTTTGCAGAAGACATTGGTTTGTTGCCAAAAGATGCGTTTTTAACGCTGCTGACAACCCACCGTGATGACCCTGCCACTTTGCAAATCATATTGCGCTGTTTGTGGGCGGACATGGACAGTGGCGGATTTTGCATGGCACTGGCCAAAAAGGTGCTGCATTTCAACGGCAAACTGTTCAAGCACAGCGCGGTCGATGGCTACAGCCTGCTTTTGAAACCTGAGCAAATCGATTTGTTGATGGCAGCGGCAAAAGCCGATTGGCGATCGGTTGAACCTGCCATTTTTGGAACCCTGCTAGAACGTGCCTTGAACCCGACCGAACGTCATGCTCTGGGTGCGCATTACACACCTCGCGCTTACGTGGAACGGCTGGTATTGCCCACGGTGATGGAGCCGCTTCGTACTGAATGGGCCAATGCACAGGCGGCAGCCCTGGTGCTGGCGCACGAAGCCGCAGAATTGAGCGGCCGTGCCATGACCGACAAACTCATTGAAGCCCGTGCCGAGGTTAAAAAATTTCATCATCGCCTGTGCAGCCTTCGGGTGCTGGACCCCGCTTGTGGCAGTGCCAACTTTTTATATGTCACGCTGGAGCACTTGAAACGTCTGGAGGGCGAAGTCATCAACCAACTCCTTGCCCTGGGTGAAACGCAGGACAGATTGGGCTTTGAAGGTGAAACCGTGACCGTTCAACAGTTGCGCGGCATCGAATTGAACCCTCGCGCTGCCGCCGTGGCCGAACTGGTGTTGTGGATAGGCTTTTTGCAATGGCACATCCGCACCCAAGGCAACACCGCCGTGGCAGAACCCGTGGTGCATGATTTTGAAAACATCGAATGTCGAGATGCGGTGCTGGCGTGGGATGCCCAGGAACCCGCTTATGACGACCA
>CAIXMC010000322.1 GCA_903920405.1 uncultured beta proteobacterium | reverse complement strand
TTCCAGCTTGTCGTCAATGAAACGACCATTTTCCCTGAGCGCATTGCGCAATACGGTTGATGCTGCACCTAGCGTTTTACCGTGCCCTTCGGCCACTTCCTGCTCTAATTTCAAGAGCGCTTCATGCACAATGGACGTGGCTTTGGCCTTGATTTCAGCGTCAATTTGAGGTTTGGGTGCTCTGGCCGATTGCTGCACAAGTCCGCGTGCCATGCGCAATTCATCAGCCCACACCGGCACGTCAGGCAAGACTACATTCGCATCTGCAGCCGCTAAAACAGTTTGCGCCAAAGCATCCTCGAAAGCGGTCCATACCAGGGTCAACTGAGCTTGTGACGATTGCAACAGCGGCGGAAATTTGACATCAACGCTAGGCCAGTTCACATCGTTGGCCAACGTCGTTATCTCGGATTGCCAGTTTGCAACATCTGCCCTCAAAGATTCCTGCACAGCTTGAGCATCGTGCCAAGGCTTGGTGGATAACACTTCAATGCGTTGAGCCAACAACACGGCTGCTTCTCGCTGCACCTGTACCCTGTGTTGGATGTCTTCAATGGCACGCACCCGATCAACCAGTTGTGTTTTGAGTCCCGAGAGAGGTTCTTTACTTAATGGCGCACCGGCTTTGGCAGCATCTCGCTGCCATGCCAAGGCATCAGCGAGGTTCAGTTTGGACGAGGACAAAAGCGATGTAGCCCGGTCAGCCCACTCCAGCGCCATCGTGGCTTGCGTTTTACTGCGTTTGATATCGTCGAGTTTTTCCCGCAATAGCTTGGCAGCACCCTTGTCTTTACCGCTAAGTTCCTTAAACACTTGCTGCAATTGATCTGTGCCGGGGTTGCATGCAAGCCATTCACGAATGCAGGCCATTCGCGCACCCGATGTTTGAGCTGAAAACGCACCCAGCGTCACTGCATCAAGCGGATGCACTGGCGAATTTTTGACTGGCGTTACAGGAGGTGGAGTGGCATCTGATGGGGTAATATTGGAAAAAGGAAACATCGACATCGCAAAACATGAAAAAAACGCCTGCTGGACGGCAACAGGGACAAGCCGTTATTTTCGCCGTGTTTTCACAACCGAGATGAAAAAACATGCGCAACGATTGCGATTCAAACTGATGTGCAAGCCTTAGTCACTAACAAGTCAAGTCGTGACATTTTCTGCAAAAAATTCGGCTCCCCACTTAAGCGGAACAGAGATGGAGTCACAAGCCGATTCAGATGAAGTCATCTGCCGGCGCTTGTTACTGTTCGTTTCATGCAAAAAAACTCCAGTACCGAAGCAATACGACACGCAAATCGTGCACTGCTGCGACAAATTGAGGGCAAAGGTGAGCAAAGGGCGAACTTCCCCTGCCAAAAAACCATGTCAGCTCATCAAACGTAGCCCATTGATGTTGCAATCCGTCCCGCCTTCAATGGGCAGCTCAATGGCAGCGTACACCCCCAACCGCACGACACTCATTTCACACTGTGCACGCCGTCAGACGTATCCAGGTGCATCTGAATCACCCCTTGCACCCGGCCAAAAGTAACAGAGAGGTCTGAAGCCAGTGCCAAGGCAACAGAGCTGTCCTTGGCAGCGGCGGCCGTTTCAATGCGCTCGCAAAGGTCGCCCAGCGCCATGGCACCGATGGTTCGGGCTGCTGACTTCAGGGGGTGCGCCACTTCGGCAAGTCGTTTAAGGT
>CAIXMC010000321.1 GCA_903920405.1 uncultured beta proteobacterium | reverse complement strand
TTCGGCATTTCCAGGCAGTGATGTTCGCACCATGGAAGTTCGTGGTCGCAACCTCGCTGAAGGTGTGCCGCGCAGTTTCAAGATTTTCAGCAATGAAATTCTGGAAGCCCTGACTGACCCCATCAACAGCATTGTTTCTGCCGTTAAAACGGCTCTGGAACACACCCCTCCTGAATTGGGCGCCGATATTGCCGATCGCGGCATGATGCTGACCGGTGGTGGGGCACTGTTACGTGACTTGGATCGCCTGCTCGCTGAAGAAACCGGCCTGCCCGTGCTGATTGCCGAAGACCCCCTGACTTGCGTGGTGCGCGGTTGCGGTATTGCGCTGGAACAAATGGAACGTCTGGGTAATATTTTCACCAGCGAATAATCGGCGGCTTTCGCGATGTTGATCGGTACGATGGGCAGTACCCCGCCGCCGTTTTTCAAACAAGGTCCGTCTGCACTGTCAAAGTTGCTATTTTTTAGTGCGTTGTCTCTTTTTTTGATGGTGGCTGACGTGCGATTTGGGGTCATTGTTCCCCTGCGTGCGACTGTGGCTTCAGTTTTGTACCCCGTGCAATGGCTGGTATTACGACCTGTCGTTTGGTCCAAGGCTGCCAGTTTGTATTTTGAAACCGTGCAAAGCTCACTGGCCAAGCAGGCAGCAGCTCAATACCAGCTTGGCCTACAGTCGCAACGTGCGCAACAGGTAGAGCAACTCACTCTGGAAAACAGCCGACTGCGCGCTTTGCTCGCCATGCGTGATCGTGTCAATGCGCCGGTCTTGGCAGCCCAAGTTTTGTTCGATGCGGCCGACCCCTATTCACGCAAAATCATCATTGACAAAGGTGCGCTTTCTGCCGTAGAGCGGGGTTCACCGGTTCTTGATGAAGATGGTGTTTTGGGACAGGTCACACGCGTTTATCCTCTGACCAGTGAAGTCACTTTACTGACTGACCGCAATCAGGCCATTCCTATCCTCAATGTTCGCACCGGTGTGCGTGGTCTGGCTTTTGGAGACTCTGTGTTGAGCAGTGGATTGCTTGAATTGCGCTTTATGGATGCCAACGTGAATATGAAGCCTGGCGATTTGCTGACCACCAGCGGTGTGGATGGTGTCTATCCACCGGGCTTGTCTGTCGCACGTGTTTTCAACATGGAACGTGCTGCCGATTCTGCTTTTGCACGCATCACTTGCCAACCCGTGTCTCATGTGGCTTCCAGCCTGCATGTGTTGGTACTGCAACCTCAAATCGACTCTACGCTAGTCAGACCTGACCCTGATACCCCAACCGTTACCAATGTTCACAGGGGGCTGCCATGATCATGCAGCGTGGACAGCAGTTGTTGCTGCCGGTTCGCCCCTGGTTTATGTGGGGCAGCTTGTTACTGGCTTTGCTTGTGAATATGCTGCTCAATATGGGACTGGTCGGACGTGCCGCCTGGATGCCTGATCTTTTGGCGCTGGTGTTGGTGTTCTGGACTGTGAATCAGCCCCTACGGGTGGGGGTGGGTATTGCGTTTTGGCTGGGGCTGGCCTGCGATGTGCATCAAGGCACTTTGCTTGGACAACATGCACTGGCCTACACCATGCTGAGTTTTTTGGCCATTGCTGTCCACCGGCGCTTGCAATGGTTTAGCGTATGGTCGCAAGTGGCACAGATATTCCCCTTGTTTTTGGCATCGCAGTTACTGATGCTGGCGATTCGACTATTTTTGGGTGGTCAATTCCCTGGCGGGTCGATTTTTTTTGCCCCCGTGCTGGAGGCCATGCTATGGCCTATCGTCAGCTTGTTGCTACTGTTGCCACAGAAACGCCCACCTGATACCGATGCCAACCGTCCCCTGTGAGTGGCTCTGACGCGCCATGAGTGTCTTTCGTAACGTTCCGCTTGAGCTTGCACGTTTTCGCGTACGCTTGTGGGTGGTCAGTGTGATGGTGGTCGTGTGCTTTGGCCTGGTGATATTGCGCTTGTTTTACCTGCAAGTTTTGCGCCACGACGAACTGCGTTCGCAAGCCGAAAGTAACCGCACGGCCATTGTGCCCATCGTTCCTAACCGTGGGTTGATTCTGGATCGCCATGGTGTGGTGCTGGCCACCAATTATTCGGCCTACATGCTTGAAATCACACCTTCAAAGGTGGCTAACCTAGAGCAAACCATTGACGATCTTTCGAAAGTATTGGACATCAGTGCGCGTGACCGACGCCGCTTCAAAAAGTTGCGCGACGAGACCAAAATTTTTGAATCGCTGCCTTTGCGCAGTCGTTTGAGTGACATTGAAGTCGCCAAATTTGCCACTCAGCGCTACCGCTTTCCTGGCGTGGAAATCAAGGCGCGCCTGTTTCGCAATTATCCTTTTGGGGAACTCGCAAGCCATGTGATTGGCTACATTGGTCGCATCAACCCCACGGAAAAAGACGATCTTGAAGAGTCGGATAACGCTGCCAATTACCGAGGTACCGAATACATTGGCAAGCTCGGCGTTGAACAAAGTTTTGAGACATCCTTGCATGGCATCACCGGTATTGATGCCATGGAAACATCAGCCGGCGGGCGGGCTACAAGACGTTTAACCAGCCAAAGTGCCCTACCCGGCGATACTGTCCAATTGTCGATTGACATCAAGCTGCAAAAACTCGTAGAAGACCTGTATGGCGAACGTCGCGGCGCACTCGTTGCAATGAACCCCAAAACAGGTGAGGTTCTGGCGTTTGTCAGCAAGCCCACATTTGACCCCAACCTGTTTGTGGAAGGCATCGATCAGGAAAACTGGCAGTTGCTCAATGGATCCATCGACAAACCCCTGCTTAACCGCGCCCTGCGTGGCACTTACCCGCCAGGTTCCACTTACAAGCCCTTTATGGCCTTGGCTGCCCTGAGCACTGGCAAACGTTCCGCAACGACGTTAATCAACGATCCTGGCTATTACATATTTGGCGGCCACCGGTTTGGCAGCCCTGAAAATGAACGCGGCGGCATCATGGACATGCGACGCGCCATTGTGGAATCCAGTAATGCCTATTTTTATTCACTGGCCAATGAACTCGGTGTCGATGTTATGCACGACTTCATGAAGCCGCTGGGTTTTGGACACATCACCGGCATTGACATTCACGGTGAAGTGCGTGGCTTGTTGCC
>CAIXMC010000320.1 GCA_903920405.1 uncultured beta proteobacterium | reverse complement strand
GGACTGACTTTCTTGCGGGGAAATGTGTCGGATTTAATACCATCATAGTATCCATTTCAGAGCATTAGTTTATTGTTTTTATTTAACTTTTTCTTAAGGTAGTGCCATTGCCCCTAACCCCCCTTTTACAAAGGGGGGAACAAATGCGCCGCTTTTCCAGAGTGAGCTAACCGTTCTTAACCCCCCTTTGTAAAAGGGGGGTTAGGGTAGGCTGTCGAAATTCGATGGTTTTTCCTCAATTTCCTGTCCCACTTTCTGGATGGTAGGTCATTAGTTGTATGTTATTGATTTTCATTTCAGATCAGGACAACACACGCGGTAGGGTCACTCCCAGTGAAGTGGTGTTGTCATTATCTGAAACATCAAGCGTAATCTGGCCACCTTGTGCCTCAGTCAATAACTTGGCTGAATAGGTACCCAGTCCCGAACCACTGGTTTTTTTTGACGTAAATTTTTCAAAAAACCTAGGCCTGATCTCAGCCGGCACGACACCGCTATTTTGGATGAGAATGCGCAGTGGATCGGTGTTTGAGAGCGACACCACCACTTGGCTTTGGAAGGGCGCTGCCTCGCAGGCATTTTTGACCAGGTTTTGAAACAGGGAATAGCAGAACAACGCATCCCCCAAGGCCTGCACAGGCTTACCGTTGGTTTGAGCATCAGTCTGGGCTTTCATCACCAGCTTTTTTTCCGAAAAAGTGACGCTGGCCATTTGCACAATGCGCTGCAATATATCGCCGATCTGGATAGGCTGGGGCTGGAGTTGGAATCGACCTGTTTCAATCTTGAAAATTTCAGCCGACAGGTTGATCATGTTCAGCACTTGCAGAACGGTGTCTTCCACCAGTCTGAGATGAACTTTTGGATTGATGATCGGTACGTCGTCACTGGCCATTTCCTGAACCAGACCCAATGCACCTGCCAAAGGTCCGCGCAGGTCATGGCGCGTGATTTGATCCACCACATCGCGCGTACGAGACAGCTCCAACATGTCGTCATAGGCAGTCTGCAACTGTTTGTGCATCTCCACATAGCGCATGAAATTGCTGACTCGCAGGCGCAGAAGCTTCAGATCAATCGGCTTGCTGACAAAATCAACGGCACCCAACGACATACATTTCAATTGTGTTGCGTTATCGGTCATGGCGGAGACAAAAATGATCGGAATATTTTCGGAGCCAGGGTACTCACGCATACGACGCGCCACCTCAAAGCCGTCCATGCCCGGCATCATGATGTCAAGCAGTACCAGGTCAGGAGGCGTATCTGAACTGCAAATGGACAATGCCCCTTCACCACTGTCGACCGTGCGCACAAAGTAGTTGTTATTGAACAATCTCGACAGCAACAACTGGTTGGCAACAAGATCATCCACAATCAAAATACTGAGGCGAGAGTCTTTGGGTAACGTCACATCGGTGCAGGATGGCTCTGATTGCGCAAAGTAGGATGCACTTTCGGACGTTGACGTGCTTGTGACCGGCTGCGCTTGGAGAATGGCCGACGCTTGCGCTTGAAATTGCTCCTCCTCCTCCTGGTGGTGTTGACACGCTATGGTTTTCTGAATGTGTGCGGCCAGACGCTGCGGTGTATAAGGCTTTAACAGGAGACTGTTGACGCCAGCATCAATGACCGCCTGAATCACTTGTCGGTCATATTCAGAGGTAATCATCAGAAAAGGCAGTCGGCGCAGATGTTCGTCTGCGCGAATTGCCTTCAGCAGTTCCAGCCCTGACATCACAGGCATATTCAAGTCTGACAACACCAGATCAACGTGCTCTTGGCGCAGAATGCGCAGCGCTTCGACCCCATTTTTGGCGGTCAATATTGTGTCAGCACCCAAAGTGCGCAATTGCCTCACTGTCACATTGCGCATGACTTCAAAGTCATCGACCACCAAATGCACTGAAATTTTTTGAAAAAAGTCCATATATAAATCAAAATTATTATCAATAAAATCACATGATTATGTGATGTTTTTGAAAAAGTCAGGATGTCTGGATTTTAGATTGGACGTTTACAATACTTCTTCCATCGTCGGCTAATTTACACAAATTGTGTCATGATGTGATCATGCTGCAAAGGTGTGACTTGCACCAACGGCAGCGCGATTCGTCAAGACAGGTCAAGACAGTTTCGCACAACATGAAATGTCCGTCATGACTTTGATTTATTGCATCCGACGACCCTGCGATGATAGGGTGTTGACCATCATTATGGTCTGTTGCCAGCCATGCTGGCCTGATTCTCAGGAGGTATTAGCATGACATTGATCCGTAAAATGATAGTCTCACTGGTTGTCGCTACCCTGTTGCTGACAGTGGGAATAGTGCTCACATTCTGGTCTGTTCAGCAGATCAAGAGTTTACTGTTTGTCGTTTCTGTTTTATCCAGCCTGCTGGTGCTGTTGGCAGCGATTTCTATTGCCTGGCTGATCTGCTGGCAAGCTCGGCAGCAGCTTCAAAACCAGTTTCATCTCAAAACCCAGCATCCGCTTGAAACGCAAGAGGCCACGAACCAGCAGTTGCAGCAGACCAACTTGGGCATGCAGGCCAGTGAGGAGCAGCTTGCTGTCACGCTCCATTCGATCGGCGATGCAGTCATTTCCACCGATGCTAATACCTCTGTCAGGAAGATGCAAATTTCCAATGTGGCAGATTCACCATATTTTCCTTCTACGGCCATGATGGGAAATGGTACTTTAAAACAGGCCGAAGATGCCCATGTCAAAGTCGGTGCCTTGCAGAGTGCGATTTTCAACAGTGCCAACTTCTCCAGCATCGCCGATATTCCAGGGTTACTTCAGGTTTGCATGGATCGCTTGAATGATGCGATCGTGATTACAGAGGCTGAGCCTGTCAATGAGCCTGGTCCACGCATTGTTTGGGCCAATCGGGTGTTTTTTGAGCGTAACGGCTATAGCCCCGAGGAGATCCTTGGACAGTCGCCGCGCATTCTGCAGGGACCTGATTCTGAGCGTGCCACTTTGGACCGGGTTCGTACCGCGCTTGAGACTTGGCAGTCGGTTCGGGCGGAAATACTCAACTACAGAAAAGACGGAACGACTTATTGGAATGAGTTTGAGATCGTCCCGATTGCCAATGAAAAAGGCTGGTATACCCACTGGGTATCGGTACAACGGGACATCACCGAGCGTAAGCAGGCCGAAGTCGCGCTGCTCAAAGTCGGCGCCTTGCAGAAAGCCATTTTTGACAGTGCCAACTTCTCCAGTATTGCGACCGATGCCAAAGGCGTGATCCAGATTTTTAACGTCGGTGCTGAGCGCATGTTGGGTTACACCGCAGCGGAAGTGATGAACCAGCGCACGCCGGCTGATATTTCAGACCCGCAAGAAATCATTACCCGCGCCAAGACCTTGAGCGCGGAACTCGACACCCCGATCACCCCTGGATTTGAGGCATTGGTGTTCAAGGCCTCGCGCGGGATTGAAGACATTTATGAACTGACCTACATTCGCAAGGACGGCAGCCGCTTTCCTGCGGTGGTGTC
>CAIXMC010000319.1 GCA_903920405.1 uncultured beta proteobacterium | reverse complement strand
TCATGCGAATCGTCACCTACTCGGATGCAAGAAGTTCACTGAAAGCGGTGCTTGACCAAGTGCAAGATGATGCGGATGTGACAGTCATCACCCGTCGGGTTGGTACGGATGCCGTCGTGATGTCGTTGAACCACTACCAGATCATCATGGAAACCATGCACCTGCTTGGCACACCTGCAAACGCTGCACATTTGGCCACGTCAATAGCCCAGCACAAAGCTGGAAAGGCTATTTTGCGTGACTTGGTGGACGTATAAGCATGGCGCGATCTGTCCGGTTCACACCAGCGGCCTGGGATGATTACTGCTACTGGCAGGGGCAAGATAAAAAGACTTTGAAGCGTATCAACACCCTGATTGATGCAGCGTCAAAAGAACCATTCACGGGTATCGGCAAGCCAGAGCCATTACTGGGGACACTGGCAGGGTACTGGTTACGGCGCATAGATGAAACGCCGAGACCGGCAAATTCAAAGACAAGATTGAACAACTCAAGTTTGATGTGTGGCTTCGTCAGTTGATGACGACTGAGTTTGATGAAAAAGCCTTTACCGTTTGGCTTCAAACACAGCAGAATAAGTGATTTATCTCCACGTCATTGGATGATTGTGATAAAGTAGTTACGTTTTCGTATCTACTTTTAGGAGATCAGTCATGCACGTTGAAGCAAAGCTCTTTAAATCTGGCAATAGCCAAGCAGTTCGGCTGCCAAAGGCATTTCGGATGCCTGGGGATGTTGTCTGGATCGAACGCGATGAAGCCACAGGCAACCTCATTTTGAAAGCCAAAGATGATGACAAGCGCAAAAAAAACCTGGCTGAGCTGTTTAGACTGATTCGCGAGGAGCCTTTCGCAGAGGACTTCATCCCTCCACGCAGTGATGAAGTTCGCCCTAACCCTTTTGCTGAATGGGAAGACGCCACGCTGGCAGATCCCGCCAAGCCATCCAATGTGACTCGACGTGTTAAACGCGTGGCCAAGGCTTCGGCATGATGCACTATCTGCTGGATACCAACATCATCAGCTACTTCATCAAAGGTATCAACGCCAGTTTGGTACAGCGTATGCAAGCCGGAGTGGACGCACAAGACATGGCCATCTCTGTCATTACACGTGCGGAACTACGTTACGGCGTTGAGATGATGAATAAATTTGACAAACGTCGCAAACGCATTGACCTACTACTGGAGGAACTGCCCGCGATACCGTGGAGCATTAAGGCAGCCGACGAATTTGGCCGAATCAGGGCACATCTTCATCGTCAAGGTACGCCAAACGGTGACCTAGACACCCAAATTGCCGCCCACGCCCTAGCTGAAAAATTGATTCTTGTAACCCATAACACCCGCCATTTTGAAAATGTGCCGAATCTAAAACTTGAAGACTGGGTATAAAATTTTTGAGACAGTATATGTAATATATTTTATTTTAAACATGCCTTCGATTTCTTGAAAATCAACATGTTAGCAAAATCAAAGAATAGGTTTCCAATAATGTCTAGTGAAGGTCTGACCGAAAAGATATTTTATTTTTTAATAATCACTGCAATTTCGGGGCTTCCCACTTAAGGCGGGACAGAGATGAAATCAGCTCCCTGCGCTTGTTACGGCTAATCAGACAAATGGGGGAGCTTCCCTTGCCAAGAAAACCACGTGAGCGAATCAAACGTAACTCATTGATATTGCATTTGTCCCGCCTTAAGTGGGAAGCCTTAAACTCTCAACCTGATCGTTATCATGGTAAAAGCCTCAAAATGAATTCAACAACAACCCCAGAAAGTGGTG
>CAIXMC010000318.1 GCA_903920405.1 uncultured beta proteobacterium | reverse complement strand
TGCTTGCAACCGGGTGCGTTGTGCCACCACTGTTGGCGTTATACCAAGCATACTGTCCTAGTTGCGTTGCGTCGTTACCGAAACTCCAGCTACCCGTACCACCAGCCCTAGCGGCATATTCCCATTCGGCTTCAGTGGGCAAGCGGTATTGTTTACCCGTATTTGCGTTTAGCTTTTGGATAAATAGCTGGGCATCATCCCAACTAACATTTTCCACAGGACAATTGCTACCACATGATTTAAACTCACTTGGATTACTGCCCATAATTGCCTGCCATTGCGCTTGGGTCACTTCTGTCTTACCAATGGCAAATTGCCTAATATTGACACTATGAACGGGTTGTTCATAGCTGTCACCATTATTGCTGCCCATTTGAAAAGTGCCTGCCGGGATAACGACCATTTCAGGACAACTGGCGCAGTCTTTGAACACTTGAGAAGTATCAACAGGTATCGTCGTGGAAGTCGTTGTCCTTGCAGCAGTAGTCGATGCCCTCGATGTCGTGCTGGTCGAAGTTGTTGATGTTGTTGTGCCCGTTGTATTTGTTACCCCCGTCACCACATTCGCCCAAAACCCCTCAGTCACACCGATAGCACTGTCAAAAGCAACGTAGGATTTTTGGGCAATGTAGTCTGACAGCGCCTTGCCGCCTTGCGCGGCTAGGATAGGTGAATAAAACTTCCACAATGCACCTGCGGCATCCCACGCCCACAACGTCTGGATGGATTTGCCCACAGCATTCAGATTGGGAACAAGCGCCGCATTGAACTGGCTCGGGTTTTTGCCATCAGCACTGGCCAACAAATTCCAACCAACCCCCAAGTCACTTGCCGCCAAAACCAGCAGCGGAGTGCCTACCTGCGGCGGGGGTTCAAGCGACACGGTCAATGTACCCGCTTTGACGGCATTGACCCAGTAACTCTCTTTGGACGCAATGCTCGTCAGCACGTCATACCCTTTGGTTTGGGCATAAGCGGCCAGTTGGGCAGAGGTCATGCTGGGCGAAAACAAAGCCCACGTGCCTGCCGTCCGATTCCATTTCCAGACTGTGGTCACGGTGCCCGGGTCACTCAAACCCGTCGCCACATTCAGTGCAGTTAGCTCACTGTTACCCAATAAATTCCAGCCCTTGACCACATCGACTGTCGCCGCGACCGTCACCAACGGCACAGCCAAAGCCAGCCATATCACCATGCGCACCATGCGAAATACAAATTGACACATAACAAGCTCCTGAAAACACAACACCGTCAGTGACAGCCAGACACCCAACAGTGCATGCCCCCTGACGGGCTGATTAAAACCATTTTTAACCCCGCTTTTGGCAAAACGGCACAATTTTTTGAAAAACGTACCGTTGGCAAAATAAAATCAAAATTTGAATTACAACAAAGGGTTATCGTCACCGATTTCTGTCAAAGAGGGGGTCATCAGGCCCGCCATGTACTTGAGCGTGAGTGGAAAGGGCACACCATGCCGCTGCAAATGCAGATCATTGACCAATCGGGCCAGCCCCATTTTGTTGAGCTTTGGCGGGTCGCCTTTGATAGCCAATCGTCTGAAGTCAACCAAACGGGTATCGAGCAACTCACACACCAAGCCAAACCTGACTGGCGGCCAATGCCTGGCGCAGTGCCTGGTTATCCTGCGCCAAATTGTTGGCAGAAAACTGATGGTGCTGATCAAAGATACCGGTAGCGGTCAAAGGCTCCTCACCCAGCAGCAAGGTAACTAGGGTTGCACCGTGATAAGCGTTTTGACCCAATAAACCAGATGGAGCAATTTCGCCGTAGGTATAAAAACCCGCCACAGGCAAACACGATGGAATCGTCTCGGTGGCAGTTTTGAATTCATCTGCGGCATTCTGCTCCAGTACCAGAGCACGGCTGACACATGAAAACCAAAGCGCTGCCACAGGAACCTCTGTACCCGGAAAATGCGCCAGAGCCTGGTGAATGTTTTGTCTGGACACCGCCAATATATCGGTGACATTGGGCTGGGTCAGTTGAATCTGGCAATCCGCTGGCAAAATCTGCACGGATTCCAATTGGCCTGTTTCCTCACAATACCGAATCACATCTCGCAAATAATGCTCGTTACTGTCGCGGTTGGGGTAAATCACAAAAGGGTGGCAAACCGATAACTGCCCCCCTTGCAGGCGGTAGCGCGATGCCAGGTATTCAACGGCGGGTTTTTGCGCGATGGTTTGGATGAATTTGCCATTGCATTGTGCCTCCATGCGATCACCCACCGCATGCCAGCCCGACCCCAAGCCCTCAGTGACTGCCCAGTGACAGCGCAGCGGGCCATAAAACAGCAAATAGGGCACAGCGTTGTGCAGTACCTCGTCATTAAAAAACTGCACCGTTTGCGTCAGCGTAAAGTTCTCTGCACTGGCCCCCCCAAAAAATCGGGTGCCCACAAAATAATCTGAAAACAACCTGACGATCGACCCACCGTCCAACCCCAAACCATCAGGAAACAATAAACCCAGTACAGGCGTGCCAAGGGATTGGCCCTTGCTGGATGGATGCGCCAATCCCTGTGTTTGCCATTGCTGAAAAGCCATTTCCAGATTCAACGCATCGTTATCAAACGTCAAGCCGCGCAACACACCTGCACGGATAATGATGGTGTCGCTGGCAAACACGATGAGCACAGAAGACCCCACGCGATAACCCTGTTCACGCGAAACCTCACCATTTGAACTGCCGCCCACAATGGGGCAGTCGGGCAATAACTGCACCAGTTCTTTGAGCAAACCGGCGTGATCGTTGCCAAACGTTGAAAACAACAGGGCCGCCGTGGGCGCACAGTCACCCAGCTCTTGCAGTGCATGGGTCGCCATGGCTGTCGCGGCAACCCTGGCATCAGATGTCAAACTGTGGGAGATACTGATTTTGAACATGGGGTGATTTCTTGTGTCATTGTTGCATCTATAGCGTTTCAACATCAAACCTGACGATATTGCGGCTGGCTTTGCTGAACTCCACGCCGATCAGGTGAATGGGTTCGCCCCGGTTTTGGTATTTTTGGGCGTAATTGCGCTCCTTGATTTGCTTCAAGGCCTGACCACGTGACCTGACCTTGACCACCTTGAACTCAAAAAGATAAACATGGCCCTGAAACAGCACGGTCATGTCAATAC
>CAIXMC010000317.1 GCA_903920405.1 uncultured beta proteobacterium | reverse complement strand
TTTGGCCGTCAGAGTTGGGATGCAATGCTAGGCGCAAATCGCGCGGTGTGGCCATGCCACATAAGCGATTTGTAACGACGCAGTGCGCCCAAATCTGACGAGCCAAATGGGGAACTTATTACTGACCACATCCTAAGTCATGGCAGTCAAAATATATTCCAAACCAGAAAGTTACAAAATCCCACATCTCGCCACAAACTGGACATGTTTTTCGAGTTTCCACATCAAATTCGCATCAAATTTGACATTGATTTATATGGATTTTTTATAACCATCAAGTCAGGCAGGCTGTACAGAGATCAGGTTGTCTGAAACGTGCCTCTGCAATTTGGCGATCTGAATCGCTTTGGCGCATGCGCACCAAAGCTTGTCGGTATTGATACATCTCGAATATCCTGCGTGCCATTTGATCTCCTTTGGGTTAAAGACCCAAAGGGTAACGATGACACAGTGTTCAGGATATCGTTCTAGACCTTGTCAGTGGCCCTAATACGCCGGTCACGGAATGGCTTCAATAGGGCGGTCAGTGACACAGCCTGACAGGATGGTGACGGTGGTGCTTGTTGCCAAATGACGTTGACTTCTCAAGCCACAGTCACTTCAATCTTGCGTGGTTTGACACGTTCAACCTTGGGGATATGCAGTGTGAGTACGCCGTGCTTGAATTCAGCGGCAACCCTATCGCGATCAAGTTCCTGACCCAGTGTGAAGGTACGAACAAACTTTGGAAAGGGTACCTCGATATGGTTGGCCTGCAAATTCTTGATTTGGGGGAGGTTGATTTCCCCTTCAATTGACAGAGTATCTGACTGAACCCGAACACTGAGATTGTCTTTGGGGACACCTGGTAGGTCTGCGTAAAGTGTGATGCCAGAAGCATCCTCAATGACATCGACCATGGGTGACAGGGTGGCATCATCACCGTGTCCTGACTCCTGATCTTTCGTTGTGTCTTTTTCAAACATGATTAACTCCTTGTCAATAATTTATTTAATTTCAATGAGACGGCGCAGGGCTGATTCGTGTCGTTTGACGCTGATACTCAAAACGCCATCAGCATAATGGGCTGACACTTGCGTTGGGTCAATATCGTCAGGTAAGCTCACGGCACGCCGAAATATTCCGGAGAATCGCTCATTGATGTGAACGGCATCATTTTTGCCCTCGATTTCGGATTGACGTTCGCCCGATAGCGTCAATACACCGCGTTCAACAGTCACATCAATGGTGGCAGGATCCAGTCCGGGGGCAAAGGCATATATTTCCACTGATTCTGGCGTGCCCCCAATGTTGATAGCTGGAAAATCCGTGAGTCCAAAACCACGAATGCTGGATGTTGGGTTGTGCAATCTCTGGAATTGACGCTGCAAACGACTCAATTCTGAGAGCAAGTCACTGGATGTGTAGGTTCGGTACATGGTTTAGCTCCTTTAAGACCGCCGGCCCATCCAGCGGTTTCAAGACTATAACCTATGAGCAAGATAGGTCGAATTCAAGAGGGACTGGGGTCGATTTTTTGAATCAGCGCTGCGTGAGATAAACAACACACAAACTATCAAAAGACATTCACAGTTTTTGCTCTAAGGATATGGCATCCTGGCCACCCCGAATGATGAAAGAATTTTTTACCCATAAAAAGTGCCTGTAGCCCTTATGGGATAAGGATACATTGCTATTGTTTTCTTTGTTCTTGACAAAAGCGCTCGATTTTTATCCATCAAAATGGCCTCTAACGCTTATGGGATAAGCGTTGGTAGCTATCAATTTTGATGTAACTGTGCAACAGCCTGACAGGCAGTTCGCAGCACATCGCGGGTGTTCATGGCTTCAAGACGTGCTGCTTGCGCAAAGTTCTCACCTGCCGACGCATACAAAATGGCACGCGAAGAATTCACGATGATGGGGGCAGTCGATAGACTTTGACCTGCCTTATCCACGATGCCACGCCAGCCTGCACGGACAGTGGCCATGGCATGACCGCCTTGCGCGCCCACCCCGGGAATCAGCAAGGGTAAAGTGGGTGCCAAAACGCGAACTTGTTCAATCTCGGCGGGATAGGTAGCGCCTACCACCAGACCCAATTGACCATTCAAATTCCAGGAACACTGGGCCAATTGGGCAATGTGCTCGTACAGCAGCGGTGTACCCAACACGTCTGACAAGCGCAGCGTCTGAAAATCGTCCCCACCCGGGTTGGACGTTCGACACAGCAAAAACGCCCCTTTGTCGTGGTACTTCAGATAAGGTTGAATGGAGTCAAAACCCATGAAGGGTGACAGCGTGACGGCATCAGCACCGTAACGTTCAAACGCCTCCAGCGCGTATTGCTCTGCGGTATTGCCAATATCACCCCGCTTGGCATCCAGAATAATCGGCACATCAGGCGCTGTTCGGCGGATGTGGGCGATCAGTCGCTCTAGTTGATCTTCTGCCCTGTGCGCCGAAAAGTAAGCCATTTGGGGCTTGAAAGCCAATACCAAATCAGCCGTGGCATCGACCATGGTGGCGCAAAAATCGTAAATTTTGCCGGCATTGCCCGCCCAGTCCAGTGGAAATTTGGCGGGGTCAGGGTCCAGTCCAACGCATAACAAAGAGCCGTTTTGACGCTCGGCTTGGTGGAGCAGGTCAAGAAAATTCATCTGACACTTAGGATTTTTATATCAGCGGTGATTGCTATCAATTTAGGAAAATTACCGATTATTCCTGAAGCCTTCGCTGTGGTCTTGGCCTCTTGCCTACCATCACTGGCAATTGAACAGTTTCTCTTGCGCGTTGCACTTCAAAAATCGCTGCATGGCCTGGCTTGAGCGATGCTACTCTGCTGAGCATTTCAGTCACACTGCCCACCGGCTGACCTGCGACTGATGTCATAACATCACCTGGCCGTATGCCGGCAAGAGCCGCCGGGCCGTTTTGCAACACCCCCGTGATGATGACTCCGCTCTGTACAGTCACCCCAAAGGTTTGCGCCAGTTCGGGGGTTAGTTCGTTGGGTTCTACGCCAATCCAGCCGCGTGTGATCAGGCCATCTTTCACAATACCTTCGAGCACCATTTTGGCCGTTGAGACAGGAATGGCAAAACCAATGCCCATGTTGCCCCCTGAGCGAGAGTAAATGGCCGTGTTGATGCCCATCAGGTTGCCGTTGATATCGACTAACGCGCCTCCAGAATTTCCAGGGTTAATGGCCGCATCGGTCTGGATGAAATTTTCAAAAGTGTTGATGCCCAAATGGTTGCGGCCTAACGCGCTCACAATGCCGCTGGTCACGGTTTGCCCTACACCAAAGGGGTTGCCAATGGCCAGCACCAGGTCGCCTACTTGCAAATTGTCAGAGTTGCCCAACACCATCACCGGCAGGCGATCCATTTCAATTTTGAGAACAGCCAGGTCAGAATCAGGATCAGTGCCCATCACTTTGGCGGCAATGTGGCGGCTGTCGTTCAAAATAACTTCAATTTCATCAGCGTTTTCAACCACATGATTATTGGTCAAAATATAGCCATGGGGACTGACAATCACACCACTGCCCAGGCCCACTTGGGTCTGGTCGGATTGCTCGCCAAAAAAGAACTTGAACCAGGGGTCATTGGCAAGCGGGTGAGGACGGGTATTTTTGCTGGTATTGATGCTCACCACCGCAGCAGATGATCTTTGCGCCGCCAGTCTAAAACTGCCCGCAGGCACTTCTTTGATGGACGCAACCGAAGTCTCCACCAAAGCAACCGCACTGGTTTTGCGATCGAGTTGGTGTATCCATTCTGGCTTCAAGGTGATGACAATAAACCAGGCCGCTAGCAGCACGGTGACAGATTGGGAAAATAATAACCAAAAACGTTTCATGGACAAAATAGACAATGGTGGGCAAAAATTCGGTCATTGAAAAAAAGATTTTCAATCTGTCAAATTGTAGGTGTCAAGTTCATTTTGCAATGCCAAAAAATGTCACTGTGCTTCACATTTTTAGGGATGCCCCGACAAAACCTGCGTCGGGTTCGCCGTGCAACGGTTGCGGTGTCTGCTGTCTGATCGCGCCTTGCCCTCTGGGTGTGTTGTTGTCTTGTCGTCGCCTGGGTGCTTGCCAGGCGCTAATCTGGCAAGCAGAGGACAGACGGTACGTTTGTGGTGCCATCACGTCGGTCCACGATGTTTTAACCCGGCGACTACCACTTTACGCACATGCTCTGCTGCCAGTACTTTGCAGTCTGCTGAGGCGCTTGGCAAAACGTTGGGTGGCAGAAGGTGTGGGGTGCGATTGCGATGTGGAAATTGATACTGTGACACAAGATGGATGACAGTCTTGTCAGAAATTACCTGACACAACATGCACCCCAAAACTGACACAGTGCATAGCCAATCGCTGATTCAAGTTTTTGACAACTGCATTCAGAATCGGTTTCATGGTGATGAACAAGGCAATTAGCCTATAAACACCAAGCAAATCCAACATTCACCTCTGGAGCCTACCATGAACGACGATCAACTCACCCAGGACATTCGTGATGCCAACCTCACTTACTTGATGCTGGCACAAAACGTTATCCGCAAAGACAAGGCCGAAGCCTTGTTTCGCCTGGGTATCTCGGAAGAGTCTGCCAACCTGATTGCCATGCTGTCACCAGCCCAGATTGTGAAAATTGCATCCAGCCCCATGCTGCTGTGTCGTTTCAGGGTGGATGATGATCTGGTTTGGGGATTGCTCACCAACCACAAAGCAGCAGCCAAGGTCAATAACGAATCAACGACCAGGCTGCATGCCAGTATTTTGATGGCTGGTCGCTTTGCTGAAGCACTTTAATTTTTGGAGTTCCATCATGACCACCGCAGTGTCCAAAAGTGTTTTGAACGATTCCCGCCAGGTTGAACGCGCTGTTGCGCTGATTCACCTCGGCGCCCGTTTGCAAGTGTTGGAAAGTGAAACAGATTTGTCTTACGAGCGCTTGTTGCGTTTGTACAAGGAAGTGGCAGGATGCTCCCCCGCCAAAGGTCAGTTGCCATTTTCTACCGACTGGTTTTTGACGTGGCAGCCCAACATTCATGCATCGCTGTTTTTAAACACTTACGAATACATTAACAAAGTCAGTGCGTTGGATGATATTGATGCCATCATGAAAGCCTATCGTCTCTATTGCGAGCAAATTGCAGCTTGCGGTATGGAGCCACTGCTGACCATCACACGCGCCTGGCGTTTGGTGAAATTTGTTGATAACAACATGCTGGCCATGACCAAGTGCAGCAAGTGTGGTGGTCACTTTGTGTCTGAACCCTATGAAAACACACGGCATTTTGAATGCGGTCTATGCACACCACCCGCTCGTGCAGGCAAAGGTTCTGCGGGGGGCGGCATTCTGTTGCATTGACAACTGAGGATTGAATCAGACACTGCTGAGAAGCATTCGCACGTTGGGTATCTGTCGCCTGGACACCCACAGCGCCTCATCAATGCCCGTTAGCCGAACAGCCCAGCCCTCACCTTCCTCAGGATGATAGTGTTTTTCCAGGGCGCGCACAGCCGATCTGGCCACCAGTGCATTGCGATGGATACGCATAAAACGTGTGCCATACCGTTCTTCCATGTCACCCAATGAGCCTTCCAAAAGATAGCTGTGGCTGGCGGTTCGCACAGTGATGTATTTCAGTTCGGCCTTCAAATACAACACATCTGACAAAGCCACCCGCAGCAAGTTGCCACGCTCTTGAATCATCAAATAATCATCCATCAAATGAGTCTCTAACGCTTGCCTGGCCTGCATAGTACGCTCTATTTTTTGTAGTGCAGATTGCAGACGATCCAGCCGAACCGGTTTGGTCAAATAATCCACAACTTCAAGTTCAAAGGCCTGCACCGCGTGCTCGGCGTAGGCCGTCACAAACACCACGTTTATCGGTGGCGTGCAACTTTTCAGTGCTTGTGCCAGCGTTAATCCGTCAGCACCCGGCATGTGAATATCAGCCAGCACAGCATCAATGGCATGGTGCTGCAGAGCTTCTACGGCCCGCACGGTGTTGTCAGCCTCTGCCACCACCTGTGCGCTGGGAGCGTGGCAATCCCCCAGCAGGGTTTTGAGGCGCATTCGTGCCAGCGCTTCATCATCGACCAGCAAAATTTTGAGCGTCATGGTGGTTCCCGTGAATCAACATCAAAGGGGAATTTCAATGCGCACCTGAAACAGGCCGTTTTTCAGACCGCACTGAAATGTAGCTTGAATGTCATGCAGCAGGCTCAAGCGCTCGCGAACATTGTCAAGAGCAAGTCCGCAGCCACCTACGCTGTGGTCAACCGGCACGGTATTGCTGACCTTGATGACCACAGTGCTGCCTCTGCACTGAGTCGAAATTTTCACATCAGCCCCTTGTGTACATGGCTCTACACCGTGTCGCACTGCGTTTTCTACCAAAGGTTGCAACAACAGGGGTGGCAATCTGGCATCGTCTGCTCGTGGATCAAGCGCCCATTCCACGCGGATGCGATCGCCAAATCTGATTTTCTCAATGGCCAGGTAGCGCTGCGCCAGTGCGATTTCTTCAGCCAGACTGACTGCATCACCGGACTCTTTCAGAGCTTGACGAAACAAATCACTCAGGTCTTCAAGCAAACGCTCGGCCTTTTCTGGCTCTGCGCGAACCAGGGCAATAGCGCTGTTGAGGGTGTTGAATAAAAAATGGGGACGGATACGCGCTTGCAATTCACGCAGCCGAGCCACGGTGGCTGCGGGGGTTTGTGCCCTGGAACGCAACACCTGCGTGGCCGTTTGCAGCGCGGCCAACAAGGCACCACTGGCAGCGCTTGCCCACCACGGCGCAGACCCAAGCAAATCAGCAAACGCCAGCAAGGCACACCCATAAACACCACACACAGCCCCCATCAACACTGCCACAAATTGTTGTAGTGGGATGCTCAGCAGGCGTAGCCATCGCTTAACAACACACATCACCAACAGCCAGACCACAGTGCCCGGCAACGCAGCACCGGTGAGCAGGGCGACTTGCTCCAGCCAATGCCATGGTGAGGCAGCCCCAAACATGGCAGCCACCATCATCACCAACTGCACCAACACAACCGAACGCAGCACCACGCCCACATGACAGGCATCCAACACCAGCGCGTTGGCAGGAGACGCTGGTTTTTCTGCTGTTGAATGTTCGAAGGTCGATAAAATTTGACTGTCTTTCATATCTTCCATACCTTCCTGGTCTGGTTTTGGGGCAACATCTGTCTATTCATCCCCATTATTGACGATCCACAGGCTTGTCCCCTCCCCTTTCACCGCACCATGAACCACAACCAATTTGACCAAAAATCCCACGCCTGGTCTGCGCTTTTTTCCGAGCCGATGAGCGATTTGGTCAAGCGCTACACCGCCAGTGTATTGTTTGACCAACGATTGTGGCAGGCAGATATGACCGCCAGCTTAGCCCACGCCGACATGCTGTGCCACCAAGGCATCATCAAAGAACAAGACTATGCCGATATTGAACGCGGCATGGGTTTGATTCAGGCAGAAATCAAGTCAGGTCAATTTGAATGGAAACTTGATTTGGAAGACGTTCATTTGAACATTGAAGCAAGATTGACACAGTTGGTAGGCGATGCGGGCAAGCGCCTTCACACAGGCCGCTCGCGCAATGACCAGGTTGCCACAGACGTGCGCTTATGGCTTCGCGCTGAGATGGACCTGATGGGCGGCTTGCTCCATGATCTTCAACTGGCTTTGCTGGAGGTTGCAGAGCGCCATACCGATGTCATCATGCCCGGATTGACCCATTTGCAAGTGGCACAACCTGTGAGTTTTGGTCACCATCTTCTGGCGTATGTTGAGATGTTCAGCCGTGATGCACAGCGCCTGAGCGAGGTTCGAAGTCGCACCAACCATCTGCCGTTGGGCGCAGCGGCACTGGCTGGTACGAGCTACCCGTTAGACCGCGCACGGGTAGCCATCACCCTTGGCATGGTCGATGAACAGGGGCGGCCACAGGTGTGCCAAAACTCCCTGGATGCCGTGAGCGACCGCGATTTCGCCATTGAATTTGCATCGGCTGCCAGCCTGTGCATGGTGCATATCAGCCGCATGAGCGAGGAACTGATTTTGTGGATGAGCCAGAACTTTGGCTTTATCCATATCGCAGACCGCTTTACCACCGGCAGCTCCATCATGCCGCAAAAGAAAAACCCCGATGTGCCCGAGCTGGCGCGTGGCAAAACAGGGCGTGTGGTGGGTCACTTGATGGGTTTGCTTACCCTGATGAAAGGCCAGCCTTTGGCTTATAACAAAGACAATCAGGAAGACAAAGAACCTTTGTTTGACACCGTCGATACATTGAAAGACACCTTGCGCATTTTTACCGACATGATCGGTGGGCAATTCAACCCGGCCACCGGTCAAAAAGAGGGCGGTCTGACCGTCAATGCGATCAATATGGCGCAAGCCGCCCGAAGGGGTTATGCAACGGCCACAGATTTGGCAGACTACCTGGTTAAAAAAGGCTTGCCCTTTCGCGATGCCCACGAAACCGTGGCCCACGCCGTCAAAGCTGCGACTGCCCTGCAATTGGATTTGTCAGAGCTGTCTCTGGCGCAATTGCAAGGTTTCAATGCCGCCATTGAGTCAGATGTTTATGACTGTTTGTCTTTGCGTGGATCGCTTGAGGCACGCCATGTTTTGGGTGGCACCGCACCCCAGCAAGTGCAAGCCCAGATTGAACGCCACCGCAGGCGGCTTGGAGTTTTATCTGGGTGCGATTCAAAGTGATATGGTGCAACAAAAACTAAATCCCCCCTAACCCTAGGCTGTCGAAATTTGATGGTTTTTCCTCAATTTCCTGTCCCACTTTCTGGATGGTAGGTCATTAGTTGTATGTTATTGATTTTCATTTTGTATTCATGTAACCTGCAAAAACAAGATTCCAAATAATGAAAAATTTTTTTCACGCAAAACTGGCA
>CAIXMC010000316.1 GCA_903920405.1 uncultured beta proteobacterium | reverse complement strand
TGAAGATAATAAGCGGTCAACTGAGGAATCTAGGATAAACATAAGCGATTTGTAACGACGCAGTGTGCCCAAATCTAACGAGCCAAATGCGGAACTTATTATTGACTATATCCTTAGCCTGTGATTCATATGTTTTTGGTTATTTTGGCCAATCTTGTCTCATCTAGTCGGGGATGACGGGAGAAGTGCCGTTTGTCTAAAGCTGAGTTTTTATGAACATTCGCATTTCTTTTATAGGTGGGGGCAATATGGCCTCTGCCATCATGGGTGGATTGATAAAACAAGGTATTTCTCCGCAATACATTGATGTAGTTGAGCCTTTTGAGTCAGCGCGTCTCAAACTTGACTCAAGTTTTGGGATTCAGTCTCAAGCATCCGCGGGTTCGTTTTTGGTTCGCAATCAACTGGTGGTTTGGGCTGTCAAACCTCAAACTTTTCAACAAGCAACGATTGCAGTAGCCCCACACACCACCAGTGCATTGCATTTGAGTGTGGCTGCGGGTATTCGCAGTCACAGCATTGCGGCGTTGTTGGGCACTGATCGTGTCGTACGTGCCATGCCCAACACGCCTGCGTTGATTGGCAGAGGAATTTCTGGCCTTTTTGCTCGCGCTGGTGTGTCTGATGCAGACAAGAGGCTTGTCGATGACGTGATGGCCACTACGGGGCAATCTTTGTGGTTGGATGCTGAAGAGCAGCTTGACTCGGTAACGGCCTTATCGGGTTCTGGACCTGCCTATGTGTTTTATTTCATGGAAGCCATGATCACTGCCGGTGTTCAGATGGGGTTGAGTCAAGAGCAGGCCCGTCAGCTTGCCTTAGCCACGTTTGCTGGGGCCAGTGAGCTTGCATGTTCATCCAGCGATTCACCCGAGGTACTTCGTCAGCGTGTGACCTCCAAAGGTGGCACCACCCATGCTGCCCTCTTGTCGATGGAAGCCAACGATATAGGTGTTCGATTCACCCATGCCATGTTTGCAGCACGAGAACGTGCCAAAGCCTTGGGAGATGAATTCGGCAAGACTTGACCCTATCCCAACATCCTGATATCAACACCCCAACACGATACCCAGCAACATCGTTAGTCCCAGCCAGTGGTTCAGACGAAAAGCTTTGAAACAACCCTCTTGGGAGCGACCACGAATCAAGCTATAGTGCCAAAGCACCTGCACCCATGTCACGCCAATTGCTATCCAAAACAGAGCACCTTTCGCATACTGCATCAGCGCTAGCGCCCAAAAACCTATGTAAAAAAAATAACACATCATGACCACCGGCACGTCCCATTGTCCAAGTGTGATGGCCGATGTTTTGATGCCAATTTTCAGGTCATCATCACGATCGACCATGGCATATTCGGTGTCATAAGCCAGCACCCAAAACAAATTCCCCAGCATCAGCACCCAGGTCAGCGCCGTCAATTCATGACGCACTGCTGAAAACGCCATGGGAATGCCCATGCCAAACGCCACCCCCAACACCGCTTGCGGCATGGCTATAAAACGCTTGGTGTAGGGGTAAGCCAACGTCACGAAAAGCGCCACAAACGACAGCACGAGGGTCATCACATTCGTGGTCAGTACCAAACCCAAAGCCATCAATGCCAACACTGCACCCACACCCAAGGCTTCTTTTACTGAAATTACACCTGTGGTCACAGGCCGCTGAGCCGTTCGCTTGACATACCGGTCCAAATCGCGGTCTGCCACGTCGTTGATGCAGCAACCTGCACTTCGCATCAAAATGGTACCCAACACAAACACCGTGAGCAAATGCCAACCCGGAAAACCGCCTGCCGCCACCCACAATGCACCCAACGTTGGCCACAGTAGCAACAACCATCCCGCAGGACGATCCCAGCGAATCAGTTGCAGGTACAAGTTCAGCCGTGATGACTTGATGTGTTTCATCAGAAAAACTTCACAAAATGCTACATCATTGATAGCTATCAACGCTTATCCCATAAGCCTTGGAGGCACTTTTCTCATACATTAAACTGCTACACAATTACCCATGGATATCAAGCCTGTCACCCTGACACACCATGCGCTCGAATGTGTCAGCATCCACGCCTGGGCTAAACAAGAAACCTTGTAACTGGTCGCAGCCCAAATTGCGCAAAAAATCCATCTGCTCCACGGTTTCAATTCCTTCGGCAACAATTTCCTGGCGCAATTGCAAGCCCATCGTCACGATGGCCTGCGCAATGGCGCAATCATTTTTGTCACCGGGTACACCCACCACAAACGATCGGTCAATTTTGAGCGTGGTAATGGGAAATCGTTTGAGGTTGGCCAGACTGGAATAACCCGTACCAAAATCATCCATCGCCAGCGCCAGGCCCATGGCCACCAATTCATTCATGATGGGAATGACGGTATCAGGGTCACGCATCAACAAACTTTCAGTAATTTCCAGTTTGAGCCGGTCTGGTGGCACATCATGGCGATCCAGCACCTTTTGAAGGCACGATGGCAAGTGCTTGTCAAACTGGCGCGCTGATAAATTGACGGCAATGGGGGGCATTTGTGAACCACGGTCTATCCAGGCTCTGATTTGACGACACGCATCATCAAGCACCCAGTTGCCAATGTCCAGAATCAGGCCGGTTTCCTCGGCCACAGGAATAAATTTTCCAGGAGAAATCATGCCCTGCTGCGGATGTAGCCAACGAATCAACGCTTCAGCACCCACAATGCGTCCACTGCGCAAGCTGACCTTCGGCTGGTAATGCAACAACAGTTCACCAGACACCAGTGCATGGCGCAGTTCAGCTTCAAGTTTCCATTGTTCCTTGGCGCGTTGATTCATCTCAGGGCTGTAAAACAGGTACGCTGAAACAGCATCTGCTGGTAATCGTTTGACGGCAACATCCGAATAATGCAGCAAGGATGCAGTGTCTTGACCATCATCTGGAAACACCGCAATGCCAATTCTGGCACTCATATGAATGGGGTGGGCGGCCACATCAAAGGACACATCCAGCGCTGCGAGCAATTTTTGAGAAACGATGCCGCTGTGTTCGCGCTTGTGAATGCTGAACAATGCTGCCACAAATTCGGCATCACCCACACGGGCCAACACATCCTCATCGCGCAACACATGACGCCATCGCTGCCCCACTTGCCGCAACAATTCATCGGTTGCATCATTGCCCAGAGTTTCTTTGATAGACGAAAATCGGTTCAATGCCAAGGCAATGACCACACAACAATCGTTATTGCGCCGTGCTGTTGCCAGAGCCTGCCCCACCAATTGTGTAAAAAGTGTGCGATTGGGCAAACCGGTCAAAGTGTCATAATTGACCAACTGCTGCATGCGCTGTTCGCTGGCACGCAAAACGCTGATGTCTGAAAAAATGGAAAAAGCATGGGTAATCACGCCTTGGTCGTTACGTACCACACTGATGGAAACGGATTGGGGAAAAAGTTCCCCATTTTTGCGCTTGCCAATAATTTCACCCTGCCAAGGCCCTGCACCGTGCAATGCACTGCGCACTTGCGCCCGAAAAGTGGCATCGTGAACACCAGATCGCAGTAAATCAGTGGACTGCCCAACAGCTTCTTGCACCGAATAACCCGTGATGCGGGTAAATGCCGCGTTCACCGAAACAATTCGCTCGTTGCCATCGGTGATCAAAATACCCTGATCGCTGTTGGCAATGATGCTGGCGTGCAAATTCAGCTTGTCAGTCGCTGACAAGCTGGCATCCAATTCCGTCAGAATACCAACAAAACAAACCACATGACCATCATCGTCCCGCAAGACCGAAAGTGACAACTCCGCCTGAAAATTCACACCTGACTTTTTGCAATGCTGCACCCTGAGCACCGCCCTGTCGTCAATCTGAAAAAATTCCTCGATGTCGGCATCTGACTTTTGTGAGGCATTTTGAGCGTACAAAAACAAAACGTGCTGACCTAAAACTTCACTGGTGCTGTAACCATACAAAAGCTGTGCACCCAAATTCCAACTGGTCAGATAACCAAGCCCGTCCATCGTGAAGAGGGGGGATTGCAACTGCGCCAGGACGCGGGCGGCATCGACCAAGTGATCACCCATGGCATCAACCTTTCTTTTCTTGAAGAAGGCCAAGCATCCAGTGACAGGCTTCCAGACTGATCTGATTCAAATCGACAGCAGCCAGGTTCAGGCAGCCAAGCAAATCCAGGACGGCAGAGACATCACGGCATTCATAGCATTCGATCAAACGCAAGAGTTGCCCCAACTCACCTTCGTGCCTTAGCACTGCGGCCACCAAGGTTCCGCTCAGTTGCAAAGGTTTGAACAGTTCCACTAAAGAAGACCCAAACAAGATACCCAGCATGGAAAACATACCTGCCATAAACGCAAGCTCTTGATTTGACTTGTCTAATCCTACTTGCCGAGCCAGCAGCTCCAAAGTGCGCGATCGCCATGTCACGCGTGAAAGTAACATGGCTGAACGGTAATCATCGCTGTTGGCAGAAAAAAGCATCAAATTCAGCCATCGCCGCAATTGCTGACGCCCCAAAATCAAAATGGCCTGCGAAAAACTGCTGATTTGACGGTTGCTGCCCATGCCCACAGAGTTCACCAAACGCAACAGATGATAGGAAAGGGCGGGGTCTTGCCGAAACACATCTTCAATATCTCGGATATCAGCATCTGCAATGACCAACTGCACCAATTTGAGGGCTAAAGTGCGAGATGAAGAACGTGCGCCACTGGGCTTGACAGGCGGCGCCAAAAACCAGTCACCATCAAGCCACAGGGCAGACGGTGGCAACTCCGGCTTGACCAAGGCATCAGAACGCATCAACTTGGCATCATCCAAAAGCTGGCAGCCTTTTTGTTGTAACGCCTGCCACAGTGGCTCAGGCAAGGCATCCGACTGCGCAGCAGTCATCACCCATGGCAAAAGGGCGGCTACTGCCGAAAAGTCCGGATGCTTCGCCAGTGCCATCAGTGCATCCAAAGTACCTTGGCTAGCGTCCGAACAACTCAACACCACTGCCCCAGGGCGCAAAGCTCGATCAGCCAACACATATAAAAGAACCGGAACGTGGGTCAAACTCATCAATATCTCCTGCAAGAAACTGCTTAGGATATGGTCAATAATAAGTTCCGCATTGGGCTCGTCAGATTTGGGCGCACTGCGTCGTTACAAATCGCTTATGTGGCTGGGCCACACTGCGCGATTTGCGCCTAGCATTGCATCTTTAACTCTGACGGCCAAATGCGGAACTTGTTATTGACCATATCCTTGCCTTGGCGGATATTATCTATGCCTTCAAAAAATCAGCCTTGTTACCTAGCCAGCGATGCACATGTTTTTCAGCCAAGTCTGGAAAACGTTCAATCATTTTGTCTGCCACACCACGCGCCCACTCCAACAAGGTGACATCTTCAGTCAGATCTGCAAAGCGCAACATGGAAGCCCCCGACTGACGTGCGCCCATAAATTCTCCGGGGCCGCGAATTTCCAGATCACGCCGTGCAATTTCAAAGCCATCATGACTCTCCATCATGGCCTTGAGCCTCTCACGTGCTGTTTGCCCCAAGCGCGGCGCATCCCCCGTGGAATACAGCAGCACACAGGCCGATGCCGCTGTGCCACGACCTACCCTACCCCGTAACTGGTGCAATTGCGACAGACCAAAACGCTCGGCATGTTCAATCACCATCAAACTCGCATTGGGTACATCCACGCCCACCTCAATGACCGTAGTGCTCACCAAAAGCCCCATCTGGCCGCTGACAAACAAGCCCATCACCGCCTTTTTTTCACCCGCGGACATGCGTGAATGCAGCAAGCCTACGACCACACCTGGTAGCGCTTCGCTGAGCATGGCGTGGGTTTGTGTAGCATTGCTCAAGTCAAGTGCCTCGCTTTCTTCAATCAGCGGACAAACCCAGTAAATTTGTCGCCCATCTTTTAATTTGATGCGAATGCGATCAATGACCTCGTCACGACGTGCCTCGTGAATCACTTTGGTCATGACGGGGGTACGCCCTGGTGGGAGTTCGTCAATCGTCGATACATTTAAATCAGCGTAATAACTCATGGCCAGCGTGCGTGGAATGGGGGTAGCGGTCATCATCAACACATGCGGCTTTTGGAAAGTTGATGGTGCATCACGGCCATTTGCATCTGGCAAAACATCCTCTGGCGGCACTAGCTTGTTATGCAAAGCCAGACGCTGTGCCACGCCAAAGCGGTGCTGCTCATCAATGATCGCCAGTGCCATGTTTTTGAACTGCACTTTGTCTTGGATGATGGCATGAGTACCGACCACCAATTGCGCCTGACCACTGGCAATCAGCGCCAACATCTCGTGTCGTTCTTTGGTTTTTTGACTGCCTGTCAGCCACGCCATCGTGATACCCAACGGGTGCAGCCAGCCGACCAACTTGGCAAAGTGCTGAGTAGCCAAAATTTCGGTCGGTGCCATCAGCGCACATTGCCAACCTGCATCCATACAAACAGCAGCAGCAAGAGCCGCCACTACCGTTTTACCCGAACCCACATCGCCTTGCAACAATCGGTGCATGGGAACGGGTTGTTGCAAATCGCAAATAATTTCCTCGCACACCCGTCGCTGTGCTGCAGTCAGCACAAAAGGCAAAGAGGCCAACAATCTTTCACGCAAAAGATATTTGCCTTTCGACGACGCTTGAAGCGGCATAAGCGCAGGTGCATGCAAACCCGATCGCTCGCGTCTTGCCTGCAATTGTGATAACTGCTGCGCCAACAGTTCTTCAGCCTTGATCCTTTGCCAGGCCGGATGGCTGCGGTCTTGCAAAGATAAGAGGGTTTGATCAGGTGGAGGGTAGTGCAAAAATAGGAGCGCGTCATGCAGACTCCATAAGGCTTTGAGGCCGATTTCATGTAAAAATTCTTCGGGAATGGTCTCGCTCAAATCAGCACGTTTTAACCCTGCATCCACCACTTTTCGCAAGTAGGCCTGTGGCAAACCCGCCGTGGTGGGATAAACCGGTGTCAGCGTTGTCGCCAATTCTCCACCGGCAGGTTTGAAAGCAGGGTGCATCATCGTCAGTCCAGAATAACCCCCTTTGATTTCACCACGTACCCGAATCTGGTTGCCCACTGTGAGTGCCTTTTGCATGGCGGGGTAAAAGGTAAAAAAGCGCAAACGGCAGGTATCCATGCCGTCGTCAAGCGTAACGATCAACTGCCGAGTGCCACTCAGTTTGACCTCGCTGTGAACCACCGTACCCTCAACTTGCGCCATATCACCTTCACGTACATCGCGCAATTTCACCAGACGGGTTTCGTCCTCGTAGCGCA
Organism: uncultured beta proteobacterium; assembly: GCA_903920405.1. Lineage (GTDB taxonomy): Bacteria > Pseudomonadota > Gammaproteobacteria > Burkholderiales > Burkholderiaceae_C > Rhodoferax. Next base: position 409 of record CAIXMC010000316.1, on the reverse strand, counting down.
ACGGCAGATGCAGTGCCACGTCAATGGCACATTCAAGCCCCAGCTTGCGCAACGCTTTTTGTGGTCCGGTCAGAGGATGTGACGGTAGTGTGTTGGTTGGTGGATTCATGCGCCGATTTTGCCCACATCTTCAAGTCATCATGCCTGAATGCGCTTTTTTAGACAACGCAGATACCGACACAAAAAACCAGCATGATGCACACCCGAGGCTTCCTACTGAGGATATGGTGAACAATAAGTTTCTCTTTTGGCCGTCAGAGTTGGGATGCAATAGACTTTATTAGAAACAACTGCACTTTAGACATTCAGCTCCTTTGCAAGAGCTATCTTGTTGATTTTTAATAATAATGTAGAAAAGTTGTGATTACGTCAAGTCATTGTTTTTGCTTAAAAAATCTTCGAGTGTCTA
>CAIXMC010000315.1 GCA_903920405.1 uncultured beta proteobacterium | reverse complement strand
GGACAAATGCAATATCAATGGGTTACGTTTGATTCGCTCACGTGGTTTTCTTGGCAGGGGAAGCTCACCCATTTGGTTGATTAGCCGTAACAAGCGCATGCAACTGACTTCATCCCTGTCCCGCCTTAAGTGGGAAGCCAAAAAAGTCCATATAAATCAAATGATGATGTGATTTTTTTGAAAAAAGTCAAGGACGTCTGGATTTCAGATGGGACGTTTACAATATTTCTTCCATCGTCGGCTAATTTGTACAAATTGTGTCATGATGTGGCCATGCTGCAAAGGTGTTACTTGCATCAACGGCAGCACGATTCGTCAAGATAGTTTCGCACAATGTGAAAGGGTAGTCATGACTTGGAGTTATTGCATCCGACGACCCAGCGATGATGGGGTGTTGACCACCATCATGGTCCGTTGCTAGCCACGCCGTCCTGATTCTCAGAGGTATCAGTATGACCTTGGTTCCCAAAATGATCGTCTCACTGGTTGTCGCTGCCCTGTTGCTGACAGTGGGAATATCGCTCACATTCTGGTCGGTTCAGCAGATCAAGACAAGCTCAGAGGCACGCAGGCACACCAGCCTGGTCATTCATACTGCTGACGATGTTTTGTCCGAACTGAAAGATGCCGAGACGGGTCAGCGAGGTTATCTTCTGACAGGTGACGAGGCTTTCCTGCAGCCCTACTTGCTTGTGCGTGACGGCATCCGTGGCCGACTGGAAAACCTGCGCCAACTGACCTTCATCGACACGGCCAAAACAACACTCGACGAGGTCGTGCCTTTGATGAATGCCAAGATGGCAGAGATGGCACAGGTGATTGATTTGCATCGTAAACATAATGATGCCGCTGTCACGGGGATAGTCCGCAACGGTCACGGCAAGGCGATCATGGATGCGATTCGAACCCGGATGAGTCACTTCGTCAAGATAGAGGAAGCGATGCTGACACAACGTGAAGCTGAGTTCAAGTCGAACATGCGTTTGTTGTTTGTTGTGACTGTTTTATCCAGCGTGTTGGCGCTGTTGGCAGCGATTTCTTTTGTCGGGCTGATCTACCGGCAAGCCAGGCAGCAGCTTCAAAACAAGTTTCATCTCGAAACCCTGCATCTGCTTGAAATGCAAGAGGCCATGAACCAGCAGTTGCAGCAGACTAACCTTGGCCTGCAGGTCAGTGAGGAACAGCTTGCCGTCACGCTCAATTCAATCGGCGATGCGGTAATTTCAACCGATGCCAATGCCTGTGTCACCAGTCTCAATCCACTGGCCGAGCAACTCACCGGTTGGACTCTCGCACAGGCCATTGGACACCAGATTGATGATATTTTTCAGATCATCAACAAGAACACTCGTCAACCGGCTGCCATTCCGGTCATGAATGCCTTGTCGCATGGCACGGTACAGGGGCTGGCCAATCACACGGTATTGTTGGCCCGCGATGGCAACGAATACGATATCGCCGACAGTTGCGCCCCGATTCGACGCCGTGATGGTGAGGTGATTGGTGCAGTACTGGTGTTTCGCGACGTGACAGCAGAATATGCCGTGCAACAAAAAGCGAACGACAGTGCCGCACTACTTCAGGCTATTCTTGATGCCGTATCGGACGGCATCATCACCCTCCATGCCAACGGTAGCCTCATTGAAACCGTCAATCCTGCCATTGAAACCATGTTTGGATACCACCACGCCGAGATCATTGGCAAAACCTTTGACCTGCTGATTCCCGATTGGGTGCAGTTCAATTCGGAGCAACCCATCGATTGCGGACGTGAAGTGACGGGGCGGCGCAAGGATGGCAGCCTGTTTGCATTGGAGATTGCGTTAAACGAAATGCAACTGGGTGGCAAGCGTCATTTCACTGGCATCGTGCGGGATTTAACAATACGCAAAGAGGCCGAAGAGGCCTTGCTCAAGGCCGGTGCATTGCAGAAAGCCATTTTTGACAGTGCCAATTTCTCCAGCATCGCAACCGATGCCAATGGCGTGATCCAGATTTTTAACGTTGGTGCCGAGCGCATGTTGGGTTACACCGCAGCGGAAATGATGAACCAGCGCACGCCGGCTGAGATTTCAGACCCGCAAGAAATCATAGCCCGCGCCAAGACCTTGAGCACGGAACTCGACACCCTGATCACCCCCGGATTTGAGGCCTTGGTGTTCAAGGCCTCGCGCGGGATTGAAGACATTTATGAACTGACCTACATTCGCAAGGACGGCAGCCGCTTTCCTGCGGTGGTGTCGGTCACGGCACTGCGTGATGATGAAGGGACCATCATTGGCTATTTGCTGATTGGCACCGATAACACAGCACGCAAGCAGATCGAAGACGAGCGCGAAAAACTTAACCGGCGTTTGCGCGACTACCAGTTTTATACCCGCTCGCTGTTTGAGTGCAACATTGACGCGATCATGACCACCGACCCGTCAGGCATCATCACCGACGCCAACAAGCAAATGGAATCGCTCACCGGATGTGCCCGCGATGAGCTGATAGGTGCGCCGTTCAAAAAATACTTTACCGATCCGGATCGTGCCGAGGCCGCCATCCATCTGGCGCTGGTTGAGGAAAAGGTCACCGATTACGAACTGACGGCACGCACCCGCGAAGGGCTTGAAACGGTGGTGTCCTATAACGCCACCACTTTTTATGACCGTGATGGCAACCTGCAGGGCGTGTTTGCGGCGGCGCGTGACATCACCGATCGAAAACGCCTTAACCTTGTTCTTGAAGAGAAAAACATCGAACTTGAAGCTGCCGGTGCACTGGCTGAAAAGGCCAACCTTGCCAAATCCGATTTCTTGTCCAGCATGAGCCACGAGCTGCGCAGTCCACTCAATGCCATTCTCGGGTTTGCCCAGTTGATGGAATCCGAATTGCCTGCGCCCATC
>CAIXMC010000314.1 GCA_903920405.1 uncultured beta proteobacterium | reverse complement strand
ATTTGTTCTGAAGGCAAGTTGTTGAATTTTCGTCATTCCCGCGAAGGCGGGAATCTAGTGCATTCTGGATTCCCGCCTTCGCGGGAATGACGGAACTGGCTGTAGAACAAATTCACCCTGCCATCTGCAGGGCTGTCCGACATCACATTCGCTGTAGGTATAACCATGGTGTGGGCTTGGCGGCCTCTGTTTTCCCAAAAAAAGAAAACATTGTCATTGAGAGTACCCTGGTTTCACTTGAGTACCAGCGTATAAAGATAGGGGCAACCATAAGTTCCGCTTTTGGCCGTCAGAGTTAACGACGCAGTGCGCCCAAATCTGACGAGCCAAATGCGGAACTTATTATTGACCATATCCTTACGTGGGAAGCCGAAAATTCCTGCCAAAGTGATGTCTGCCAGCGAAGTTGGGGACATCGCAAAATCCTGGAGATCAGGTTGTCTGAAGGTCTGTGCATCGCTACTCTCGGTGATACGGATGATGGGCGTTGATCGACCAGGCACGATAAAGCTGCTCAATCAATAGCACACGCACAAAGGCATGCGCCAACGTCAAGTCTGACAGGCGAATGCGTTCATGGGCAGATTGCAGCAGTGCGGGGTCAAGACCGTCAGGGCCACCAATGACCAGGGCGACATCGCTGCCTGACAACTGCCAGTCTTTGAGCTTGTCTGCCAGTGCCTTGGTTGTCAGTGCTGTACCGCGTTCGTCTAAAGCCACCATGCGGTAGCCTTTGGGAATAGCCGCTTCAATGCGTGTGCGCTCTGCTGCGTAAATGGCATCGAGCGATTTGGAGGCGCGCGGCTCGGTTTTAACGGCCTTCAGCACCAATTTAATCTCTGGCGGAAAACGTTTGGCGTAATCGTCCCATGCCGTTTGTGCCCAATGGGGTATGCGCTGCCCCACGGCCACCATCAACAGGCGCATGATCAAACTTTGCGGCTGGCTGCCTTCGCTTTGACTTGTTTTTTGGAGGGAAAAGCCTCATCAACCCCTTTTTTGGCCGCGCTGGAGCGTTTCAAACTCACCTCGGGTTTTGCTGATGGAGAGGGTTTTGTCACGATGGGTTTTACGGTGCCAAACTTGAGTCGTACGGGCTTTGCGCCCCATAACTCTTCAAGACGGTAGTACTGGCGAATATGAGGCTGCATCACATGCACCACGGCTTGACCGCAGTCCACAATGATCCATTCCCCATTGTCTTGACCTTCCAGGCGCGGCTTGACAAAACCCGCATCACGCACGGCATCCATCACGCTCGCAGCCAAGGCGCGTGTTTGACGGTTGGATGTGCCAGAGGCGACAATAACACGCTCAAACAAGGACGAAAGATGTTCGGTGTCAAACACCACAATGTCCTGCGCTTTGACATCTTCGAGTCCATCCACAATGGCACGCTGAAGTTTCTGGATTTTTCGTTTTTGGGTTGATAGGGAAGGAGCGGCGGCGGTCGTATTTGGGGTGGAAATTTGGGTCATCATCAAAGGGTTTGGTAAAGGTGGTGGTCGGCAATATAACGCACAACGGGTTCGCTCACCAGCGCCGTCACATCTTGCTGCGCGGCAAGTTGTGTACGGATATCGGTGGCACTGATATTCATGCAGGGCAGTGCGAGTTGCCTAAAGCGTGAGGGATACAATTTTTGGGGCTCAAATGTGCCTCCAGGGCTTATGGAATAAGCGCGAGTAGCTATACATACAGTAGCAATTTGCACCATGTTTTGCCAAGATTTCCAAGTGTGCAACGCGTATACCTGGTCTGCGCCCATGATTAAAAACAGCTCGGCATGGGGCATGGCTGCCTGCATCTCGCTCAACGTGTCAATGGTGTAGCTAGGGCCGCTTCGGACAGTTTCACGCACATCCACCACAGCTTGGGGCACCGGTTCAAAAGCCAGTTGCACCATGGCAATACGATGGGCAGCAGCAGTCAGTACACGCTTTTTATGCCACGCCTGGCCCGTGGGGACGATGTACAACTGGTCTAATGGCAACTGTTTGATAGCTGCCTGTGCCAGTGCCAGATGGGCTAGGTGAGGCGGATCAAACGCGCCACCCATCACACCCACACGCTGCAACACCGCACGACTACCAGGCACGTGGTGTGAATGTGGGTAAATTGCTGAGTTCAATGCTTTCACCATTTTGGCAAAGCACATAAAACCCCTGTTTTTGGGCATAGGCTTTAACGTTGTCGTTCATCACCATGGAGGCTACCGCACCCAGTAAGCGATGGTTTTTGTAAAGCGGCAACACTCGCTTTATTTTTTCCATTCTCTCAAGGTGTTCATCCACATGCTCAATTTTGAGCTTGCTTTTGCACTCCACAGCCACGATCGTGCCATCGTTGATCACCAAAAGGTCAATTTCAACCGCTTCGCCATCTCGATTGGCTTCAACTTCCCTATGGCATGAATGCACATCAATGCCTTGTTGTTGAAACAGTTTGACCACGGCAGGTGCCACCATGTGCTCGACAAACTCGCCCAACCGGTTGCCCAAATCACCGAGTTGTCCGGATAAGTTTTTGAGAACCCTGTCCATTTCAGCGTGGCTTTCTTTCAGGATACGGTCGGTTTCCTTAAACCGAAGGTCGGTTTCTTTAAACTGACGTGCAGTTTCCTGAAACATGTTCCAAAGGTCTTCGCGTGTCAGTAGGGGTGTTTCAAGTGGGGTCATTTTGATGCATCTTTCAACTTGCCGCACCTTTAATGGCACGGTAGCCAATATCAGTGCGATATTGCAAGCCATCAAAGTGAATGCCCGCAGCCACTTCATAAGCACGGTGCTGTGCCAGGCGCACGTTATCAGCCAATGCAGTCACGCACAACACCCGACCGCCTGATGTTCGCAATTGACCGTTGTGCCAAACCGTACCGGCATGAAACACACAGGAATCTTCGGTTTCAGGCGGCAGGCCTGTGATGTCATCGCCCGTGCGGGGCGACTGCGGATAACCGTGGGCGGCGAGCACAACACCGAGTGCAGTGCGCCTGTCCCATTGCAACTCGACTTGGTCAAGCTGGCCGTATAGGCCAGGTTCAGTTGCAGCCATCAGCACATCAACCAAATCGGTTTTCAGGCGCATCATGATGGGCTGAGTTTCGGGGTCGCCCATGCGGCAGTTGAACTCTAGCGTTTTGGGGTTGCCGTCGGCATCAATCATCAATCCAACGTATAAAAACCCTGTAAAAACAATGTTTTCTTTGCCAAGACCGCGCACCGTTGGCAAAATAATGTCGTGCATCACACGTGCATGAACATTTGGTGTGACCACCGGTGCTGGTGAATAAGCCCCCATGCCACCGGTGTTGGGGCCAAAGTCGCCATTGAACAAGCGTTTGTGATCCTGGCTAGTCGCCAGTGGCAACACGTTTTTGCCATCGACCATCACAATAAAGCTGGCTTCTTCACCTGGTAAAAACTCTTCAATCACCACGCGAGGCTGCACCGTGCCATCCTCCCCAAGGTGATGCACCACAGTATTACCCTGCAGCATGGCATCCACAGCCTCGTGCGCCTGCGCCAGTGTTGTGGCCACCACCACGCCTTTACCAGCAGCCAGACCATCGGCTTTGATCACAATGGGTGCGCCCTTGTGATCAATATGGGCATGGGCAGATGCAGCATCGGAAAATATTTCAAATTCAGCCGTGGGAATGTTGTGGCGCATCATGAAAGCCTTGGCGAAGGCCTTGGAACTTTCGAGCTTGGCAGCAGCTTGCGTAGGACCAAAAATGCGCAGACCCTGCCGGCGAAATTCATCAACCACCCCGGCTGCCAACGTCATCTCAGGCCCCACCACTGTCAGCCCTATTTTTTGCGCCTGCGCCCAGTCACAAAGCGCTTTGACATCGGTGATAGGCACATTTTCAAAGCGATCATCCTGCGCTGTGCCGCCGTTGCCGGGTGCGATGTAAATTTTGTAGGTTTTGTCCGACTGTGCCAGTTTCCAGGCCAGTGCATGTTCGCGGCCACCGCTACCAATGACTAGAATTTTCATAAGCTGTCCGTATCCATTTCGGCGTTGTGATAAACATTTTGCACATCGTCTAGGTCTTCGATGGCATCGAGCAACTTTTGCATGCGTGCTGCATTGTCGCCTGTCATTTCAATCGGGTTTTCCGCTCGCATCGTCACTTCAGCGATTGCAGGCATCAAGCCCGCGTCCACCAGTGCGTTTTTGACGGTTTCAAAATCTGCTGCTGATGTGATGACCTCCATCGCCCCATCATCGTGCGTCACCACATCGTCAGCCCCTGCTTCAAGTGCGACTTCCATCACGACATCTTCACTGAGACCCGGCGCAAAAATAATCTGACCGCAGTGCCTGAACTGAAAAGCCACCGACCCCTCTGTGCCCATATTGCCACCAAACTTGGCAAAAGCGTGCCGCACTTCGGCCACTGTGCGAACTTTGTTGTCGGTCATGGTATCCACAATGATGGCAGCCCCCCCAATGCCGTACCCTTCATAACGAATTTCTTCGTAGGTGATGCCCTCAGCGTTGCCCGTGGCTTTGTCAATGTTGTACTTGACACGATCAATGGGCATGTTGGCTGCCTTGGCCCGGTCAACAGCAAGGCGCAAGCGCGGGTTGGCTGACAAATCTGCCCCACCCGAGCGGGCTGCCACTGTGATTTCACGAATGATTCGTGTCCATATCTTGCCGCGTTTTTCGTCCTGGCGGCCTTTGCGGTGCTGAATATTGGCCCATTTGCTGTGTCCTGCCACGGTAAATCCTTGAAAAATTCGTTACGCTATCGGCTTGATTGTACTTTTTGAGTGTGCCATGCCTAAAACCATCCTTATTGCCCAACACGGCCAAACCCAATGTTTTCTGCAAGCCAACAAGGCCAACCGCCACGGTTTGATTACCGGTGCCACCGGAACGGGTAAAACCATCACACTGCAAACCATGGCCGAAGGCTTTGCCAAAATCGGTGTGCCCGTATTTATGGCCGACATCAAAGGCGACCTGACAGGTATTTCATGTGCTGGAGTTTATACGTCAAAAATGGCTCAAACGCTGACTGAGCGTGCGTTACCAGCTCCTGAATTTGAAGCATTTTCCACCACATTGTGGGATGTTTTTGGACAACAGGGACACCCCGTTCGCGCCACAGTGAGCGACCTGGGCCCTTTGCTGCTCTCACGCATGTTAAACCTCAACGACACTCAGGCGGGCGTTTTGCAACTGGTTTTCAAAATTGCAGATGATGATGGTTTGCTACTTTTGGATATGAAAGACCTGCGCGCCATCTGTCAGTATGTGGGTGAAAACGCCTCCCGCTACACCACAGAATACGGCAACATCAGCGCGGCCAGCATTGGTGCCATTCAGCGTGGGTTGATGCAAATTGAACAGCAGGGAGGACATCAGTTTTTTGGTGAGCCTATGCTCAACATTGACGATTTCATGCAAACCGATACCCAAGGGCGTGGCTTTATCAACATTCTGGCAGCAGACCAACTGATGAATTCGCCCAAACTGTACGCCACATTTTTGCTATGGCTACTGAGCGAATTGTTTGAACACCTGCCTGAAGTGGGTGATCTTGACCAACCCAAACTGGTTTTTTTCTTTGACGAGGCAAACCTGCTTTTTACCGATGCCCCCAAGGTTTTGATTGAACGCATTGAACAGGTGGTGCGATTGATACGTTCCAAAGGCGTTGGCGTGTATTTCGTCACGCAAAACCCGCTTGATATTCCCGACACTGTGCTCGCCCAATTGGGCAACCGCGTACAACACGCTTTGCGCGCCTTTACCCCACGTGACCAAAAAGCCGTCAAATCTGCCGCTGACACCATGCGTCCCAATGCCGGTCTCGATGTAGCCGCAGCCATCTCGGAACTGGGTGTGGGCGAAGCCTTGGTGAGTTTTCTGGATGAAAAAGGCAGCCCCTGTCCGACACAACGGGTGTATGTGCTACCACCTGCCAGCCAGATAGGGCCTATTTCTCAAGAGCAGCGCCGCCATCTTCTGGCACAGTCCATCGTCGCCGGTGTCTATGAAAAAACGCTGGATCGAGAATCGGCATTTGAGAAACTCAAAGGACGCTCCGTTCCAGCAGAAAACCCAAGCACCAACGCTGACGCTGACGCTGGTTCAGGTGGCTTTTTGAGCAGCATAGGATCAGGATTAGGTGGCTTATTGAGCGGTGGCGGTGGCAGGAGAACCTCCATTGGCGAACAGTTGTTCAAAAGCGCTGCCAGTTCCATCGGGCGCGAAGTGGGTCGTCAAATCATTCGTGGCGTACTCGGCGGTATTTTGGGTCGTCGGTGAATGCTCTTTGGTTACAGTGCCGCCCGGCTTGGCCCCATTCAATCAGAGGGCTTGTTTTCTAACAAACAAAGGGTTTGCTGTCAGACGCTTGTTACCAAAATTCCCAACATTCAATTCAAGCGCTGCCATTTGCGTGGCTGCCTCGTGGGCTTGCAGAGCCTGCATCACATCGTCAAGGTCGCCATCCATGATAGACAGCAATTTGTACAGCGTGAGGTTAATGCGATGGTCGGTCAATCGACCTTGAGGGAAGTTATAGGTGCGAATGCGGTCGCTGCGGTCGCCACTTCCAACCAGGCTTTTGCGCTCGGCAGATTCTTTGGCGGAGCGCTCACTGCGGTCTTTTTCCTGAATGCGTGCGGTCAAGACTCTGAGCGCCTGAGCCTTGTTGCTGTGCTGGCTGCGTCCATCCTGGCATTCGGCCACAATGCCAGTGGGTAGGTGGGTGATGCGAACGGCAGAGTCCGTTTTGTTGATGTGCTGGCCGCCCGCTCCGCTGGCGCGGTAGGTGTCAATGCGCAAATCAGCAGGACTGAGGGCAATGGCCTGTGCCTCATCGGGTTCGGCCATCACGGCAATGGTGCAGGCACTGGTGTGAATGCGCCCCTGTGTTTCCGTCACTGGCACACGTTGCACGCGGTGACCGCCCGATTCAAACTTGAGCGCCCCATAAACGCCCGCATCATCGCCACGCCCCTCGATGCGCATCACCATCTCTTTGTACCCCCCCAGCTCGCTGGCAGATTCGCTGATGATTTCATACTTCCAGCCTTTGCGGTCGCTGTAGCGAAGGTACATGCGTGCCAAGTCGGCTGCAAACAAGGCTGATTCATCGCCCCCTGTACCTGCACGAATTTCCACAAATGCAGGACGTGCGTCATCTGGGTCCTTGGGGAGCAACATGCGCAAGAGTTCGGTCTCCAATTGCTGTAAATCTGCACTGGCGGCATCCATCTCATCTTGGACCATCGCAGCCATCTCTTCATCATCTTCTGTGTCTTTTTGCATGTCTTGTGCGCTTATCAAGTCAGACTCACGTTGCTGATAGCGCTGCCAGCGACTGGCCACTGCGGCCACATCTGTGTGCTCGCGTGATAAAACCAGAAACTGCTTCATGTCGCTGATGATGTCTTGGCGTGAGAGCAAAAAGTCAAGTTCGCCCAATCGATCAGAGTAACTTGCAAGTTGTTGTTTTAGGAAAGGTTTCATTGTGTTTAGTGCGGTAAAAGTCAAATGATCGAATAAATTGGGTTGATCAAAACAGCCTGGATTTTGCTTTGCTTCATCTGGGCCGTGGGTACCCTTCCCGACCCATCTGAATTTTTCCTAAAATAAGCATGAATTTTGGACAAAAATCAGTCTGCAAATTGTAGTGATATAAATAATATTATTATAAATCAATATGATATATTTTTTCAATACTTTAGAATGGCTAAAAAACAGACGACTTATTTATAAATCAATAAGTTAAATTCAATCATTTGTGTGATCGGACATCGGACATGTCTGCATGTCTTATCCACCCAGCAACTTTTGTGAAATATCTCATGAACCCTCCTCAAGTCGAACTCCACATCAACAACCACGGTGTCATTACCCTTGAACTTGACCAGGATAAAGCGCCAGCGTCTGTCGCCAATTTTCTGGATTACGTGCTAAAAGGCTATTACAACAATACCATTTTTCACCGTGTTATTCCCGGCTTCATGGTGCAAGGCGGCGGCATGGGACCGGGCATGCAGCAAAAAACCTGTGGTGCGCCCATCACCAACGAGGCCAATAATGGCCTGAAAAACGTCAAGTACAGTGTTGCCATGGCACGCACCGGCGACCCCCATTCCGCCACTGCACAGTTTTTCATCAACGTGGCAGACAATGTTTTTTTAAACCATAAAAACCCCAATGAACAAAGTTGGGGATATGCCGTGTTTGGCAAAGTCGTGGCGGGAACTGATATTGTGGACAAAATCAAGGCTGTTAAAACCAGTCGCCGTGGCTACCATGACGATGTGCCTGTTGAAGACGTGGTGATTGAAAAAGCCGTCGCGCTGTAAATGATGGATATCGCCAGACCGGATCGACTTTCAAGTTCGGTCTGGCCTGTGATCAATGCACCCTCTTGTTGGCGCACGATTGACCTGATAGCTGACTTGCATCTACAAGACAGCGATGTGGCCACCTTCACGGCTTGGCAGCACTACATGGCCAGCACTCAGGCTGATGCACTGTTTATTCTGGGTGATTTATTTGAGGTTTGGGTGGGTGACGATATCGCCGTATGCAACCCCCATCAACCCATCGGTTTTGAAGCCCGGTGTCAGCACATTCTGGCAGATGCCTCTTTGCGCATGAGTCTGTTTTTCATGCACGGCAATCGCGATTTTTTGTTGGGGCAAGTGGCCGCCCAAGCCTGCGGCATGACACTACTATCTGACCCCACCGTGCTGGTGTTTGATCAACAGCGTTGGTTGTTGTCACATGGCGATGCCCTTTGTTTGGACGACATTCCCTATCAGCAGTTTCGCAGGCAGGTTCGCACAGAGACCTGGTGTCATGAATTTTTAGCCAAGCCCTTGGGGGAGCGGCAAGCGATTGGCCGCAGTTTGCGGGCGCAGAGTACATCACACAAGGCCATGAATGTTGATGTCAATATGTTGGCAGCACAGCACTGGCTAGACGCGGCAGATGCCTCTACGCTGATTCATGGCCACACCCATCATCCCTACGATCGCATCCTGTCTTTAGCAGACACCAAACACCAGCGATGCCTGGCGCTTGGCGACTGGAATATGAGCGCCACACCCCCAAGGTCTGAAGTGCTAAGGTTAAGGGGTCGAGAAAAAATAACTTGAACAGTTCGGCCGCGCTGACGAGCGCAATGCGTCGTTGCAAACTGCTTACTGCTTAGGGAGATGGAAATTGCTGATATACCTGACTCATCATTTTTATCCTTCTGTGGCCATGGCTGTAAACGGTACTTTAGTAATTTCCATCTCCCTAAGTGGGAAGCCCGATTTCTGGTGCTTCGCCATGAACTAATGAGAAGTTACATTGATACCCTGTTAATCATCACAAGCCTTTTTGCCCTGTAACGCACGTCCAGTATGCGTAGTTAGCTATTGGAATAGGAGCAAATCATATCGCACAAGCCATCACAGTATCTGCGGTTTATAGGCGTGGGTATGTGGGCAACCAGTATTTTGCAAGGCAGGCGTATTGAGCATTTTCTTGATGGGAGCAGGAAACCCAAGTCCTGGTAATTCATGGGCATCAAACCAGCGCCCCTCAATAGACAACAGTGGTCGATGGGGCATCTGACATTGAACAGTGTTCAGGTGAAGGTCTTTGTGTGTCAGTACATGTTTAACACTGGGTAAATCGCTACATCGGATTGGCACGTTGGTGGGTAAATGACGCTGCAATGTCAGTCGGTCTTCAAACATCGGCAAACAATGCAAGCCAGCCCATACGCCCGGAATTGGGCGACGATTCAGCCACACAGCACCCTCACACGTGGTTGCCATCAGTAACCAGAGGGTCTGTGCATGGCGCTTGAGTTTTTTGGTATTGACTGGAAAGCATTCAGGTTGATCAAGTTGTTTTGCAACACATCGGCTGGCCAGGGGGCATATTGAACATTTTGGAGTTTTTGCTGTGCATACGGTAGCACCGAGGTCCATCATTCCCTGGGTATAGCCCACCATGCTTTGATGAATTCCATCAATGGGCAAGTGTTGTGTGGCGGTATCCCATAAGCGTCGTTCGTTGCTTGCCTGCGCCAGATCGGCGGAAAAACCAAGGTAGCGAGTCAATACGCGCTTGACATTGCCATCCAAAATAGCCACACGTTCGCCAAAACACAAGGCAGCAATCGCCGATGCCGTGGATCGGCCTATACCTGGCAAAGTTTGAAGTTGCTGCGCTGTTCGTGGAAACATGCCGTCATGCAGATGGATCACTTGTTGCGCACAACGGTGCAAATTTCTGGCACGGCTGTAGTAGCCCAAGCCTGCCCAAACACTCAGCACATCGTCTTGAGTGGCCTGCGCCAAAGCCGCCACGCTGGAAAAACGTGCCAAAAAGCGTTCAAAATATCCCAGCACAGTCACCACCTGGGTCTGTTGCAGCATGATCTCTGACAACCAAACGGGGTAGGGATCATGCGTGTTTTGCCACGGCAAATCATGGCGACCCAGCTCTGACTGCCATTGCAGCACTGACATCGCTAAAAATTGATCGCACTCAGAGATCGGATTGCACGGTTGTGGCTTCATCTGTCATGTTTTCAAAATGCGTTGGGGTGATCATCAGACGCAACTGCTCGGTCAACTCTTCAAGTTTGGCCTGTGTTTGCGTCATGCTCACAAGTTTGTTTTGAATGTCGGACATGCGCTCGTCCAGACCATGAGAGGCTTCTCCGATACGATCGATGGCCTCAATACGGCGCAGAAAGTTTTTTCGCCGTTCGCGCAATTGAGTATCCAATTGGGATGCTGCTGATTTGCTCCAGGTTTCAATTTCGCCCAAGGCAGACTCATAGACCGAGAGCAATCGGGTGGACAGTGCCCGCACCAAACGATCCACAAATTCCGATTGAGCCAGTCTGAAAGCGTTGCCAAGCCCAAGGTACTGCACATGACTACGCTCAATCAAATCAAGGTCATACAAGCAGGCATCCAGACTTGGGGCATCGGGGAGTTGCAATGAAAAACCGTAGTCGGTATTCAACTGTAAAAAACTGGCTTCAAGCATGGCGCTAATTTCCATCTCCCTGGCTTTAACCACTCGCAAATTGGCACGCAAGCGTTCAATGGTTTGTGAATAAATTTGTTTGATACCGCGCTTGAGTCCTCTTTGTTGAAGTGCCAGTGTCAGTTGTGCCATTTCTGACTTTAACCGTGTGGTACTGAGCAGGCTGAAAATTTCACGCAATAGCTTCATGTGGATGGATCGCACAGCGTGAATTTTCAAGCCACCGGCCTCAAAGTCTTCTTGCTCCTTATGAATACGCAAACGCATGTGTTTGATGACGGGTGTGTTTTTTCCTTGCAAACCATGAAGTTCCAAAATCTGATCATTGAGTTCACGCAGACGAAGTTGTATTTGCCTGTGAATTTCAACACGCACATCAGCAATGCCTTTGAGCACCGCATCGCTCAAAATTCTTTTTCGTTGCCCCATGATGTGTTGACTCAAAGCCTCTTCAAGCGTTGATAAACAACTGCGCTTTAACAGGGCAGCATCATGGTTGACTTTGGCCAGTAGCCCTTTTTGTGCAGAAATAGCGACCACTTGTTTGCTGGAGATACCCAAAATATCGGCAGTTGACGTGACTTGTCGATCAATTTGTGACTGGACATCTTCTTCGTTGTCCAGTGCATCCCACAATGTATCTATTTTGTTTAACACCACCAGGCGCGTCCTGCGATCCTGACCATCATCTACCAGATGTTCACGCCAAATCGCCAAATCGGATTGGGTGACACCGGTGTCAGCACTCAGCATAAACACCACCGCCTGCGCCTGCGCAATCAGATTAACAGTCAATTCCGGTTCAGCGCCAATGGCATTCAAGCCTGGGGTATCCAGAATAACCAAACCCTGCTTAAGCAAAGGGTGTGCCACGTTGATCAGGGCATGTCGCCACTTGGGAATCTCAACCTGGCCTTGACTGTCCATCAGGGGTGGGGGTTCTAACGCTGCATCATTCCAAAAGCCCAGTGCTTTGGCCTGATCAAGTGAAACACGAATGGTTTCTGCTACCTTGGCCAAGGCACGTGCCAACTGTTTTGAGTTATTCACATCAAGGTCAATGCGTTCCCATTTTTCTGGCACCATGCGCCATTCCATCAATGCCTGGGGTTGGAGCCTGGTTTCAATGGGCAAAAGGCGCAGGCAGGGCGGTACATCTGTGTCATAAGCCATCTCGGTAGGACACATCGTGGTGCGTCCGGCACTCGCGGGCATGATGCGCCGACCATAATCTGCAAAAAAGATGGCGTTGATCAACTCGGACTTGCCCCGTGAAAATTCAGCCACAAATGCCACCATGACCTTATCCACGCGAACCTGTCGCTCCAGTTTTGAGAGCCTTTCCTGAACTGCAGCATCGAGCAAATCCTGGTCTTGAAGCCACTGCGCCAATAACTTCAGGTGCAAGGCAAATTCTCGCCGCCAGACACCGTGCTGATCAAACTGTTCGTTAAATGATGTCATCAAAGAAACTCCAACTGTAGGAATCTGTTTATAAATAAAGGAGCCGAATGGCACTTTGTAGAAGCGCCATCTTGGCGCTTGACAAGCCACAAGCGGCAGGATGCCGCTTCCACCATCTGTGCTGGGTGCAAATCAGGACATCTGAATTTAGAATATTGTCGATGTTGACCCTATCGTCCTGCTTGAAGAAATGTGAACTCAGCGTTCCACCATGATGTCTCCACATCGAACATCACCACCTGGTCGCCACAGGGGGTTGAATTGCAGGGGACCTTTGGGAAATAGCATCACAACAGTAGAACCCAGCAAAAAGCGTCCCATTTCGTCACCCTGTTTCAAAAAAATACTCTGATTTTCATAGTGCCATTCGCGCAGCCTGTCTGTACGAGGGGCATTGACGACACCCTGCCAAACTGTGGCCATGCTGCCTACGATGGTGGCGCCTACCATCACCAGAATAAAAGTGCCTATTGCGCTCTCAAACACACATATCACACGTTCGTTGCGGGCAAATAAACCCGGCACATGCTCTGCTGTGACGGGATTGACAGAAAACAAATCACCCGGCACATAAATCATGCGTGTCAGGTGGCCATCGCATGGCATGTGAATGCGGTGGTAGTCGCGTGGACTTAAATACAGTGTGGCAAAGTGACCATTGTCAAACCGTGCAGCCAAAGTGGCATCACCACCCACCAGCGCAGTGCTGCTGTAATGGTGTCCCTTGGCTTGAAAAATCTGCGGCCCCAAAATGCTGCCAAACTGGCTGATGACACCATCGACAGGGCACACCCATGCAGCTTGCGACAACGGGCGGGCACCTGGCTTTAAGGCGCGTGTGAAAAAGTCGTTAAAGGTGGCGTAGCTGGCAATGTCGGGGTGAGCGGCCTCTGCCATATTGACTTGGTAGTGCCGAACAAACCACGCTATCAACCAAGTTGTCAGACGGCCACCGTGTGCTTGTGCCACGCGGCCTGCCAGCCCTGTTAAAGCCTGTTTGGGAAGGATGTATTGTGCCGCTGTGGCAATGCGATCCCGCATCATGGTGAATGGTTACTTGGGCTGGGATGGGTACAGTGTGGGGTAATCGATGTACCCTTTTGCGTCACCGCCGTAATAAGTACTGGGGTTGCCTTCAGTCCAGGGCTTGTTGCGGCGAATACGCTCTACGAGGTCAGGATTGGCAATAAAAGGGCGGCCAAACGCGACCAAATCAGCACCGTCAGCAATGGCTTGTTCGGCAAGCGCCTTGTCCAATCCGTTATTGACCATCCAGGCACCCTTGCCACTTGCAGAACGGTAAGCCCGACGCAGGCCAATGTAATCAAAAGGACGATCAGGCATGACACGTTCACCACGGGTTTCACCTTCAATCACATGCACATAAGCCAGTTTGAACGATGCGAGTTCGCGTACCACATAGTCAAACAAAGGCTGGGGATCGGGGTCAAACGCATCGTTGGCGGGGGTGACGGGGGACAGGCGAATGCCCGTTCTCTCAGCCCCAATCGCCTGGGTAACAGATTGCACAACTTCAAGTAGCAGTCTGGCGCGGTTTTCAATGCTGCCGCCGTAGTCATCGCGCCGCAAGTTGGAGCCAGCTTTCAGAAACTGATCCAGCAAATAACCATTGGCAGCATGGATTTCGACACCATCAAAATGGGCGGTATCGACAGCATTGCGAGCTGCTGCCTGATAGGTATGCACAATGTCAGGCAGCTCGTGGGCATGAAGGGCACGCGGCTCGGAGGTTTCAACAAATGTGGTCACACCCTCTTGAATCAAAACGGTTTTGGTTTTGGCTGCTATGGCTGACGGTGCCACAGGCTGGCCGCCATGAGGCTGCAAGCTGGTGTGTGAAACGCGTCCGACATGCCAGAGCTGCACTACGATTTTGCCGCCTGCGGCATGAACGCGCTGCGTGACATGCTTCCAGCCGTCAAGCTGCTCTATGGCATACAAGCCTGGCACGTTGGCATAACCCTGACCCTGCTGGCTGATGGCGGTTGCTTCAGAGATGATGAGTCCGGCGCTGGAGCGCTGACCGTAATATTCGGCCATCATTGGGGTGGGAATGGCATTGGGCGCACGGTTGCGTGTGAGTGGGGCCATCACGATGCGGTTGGCAAGCTGCAAGGTGCCAGCTTGAACGGGGTCAAAAAGGGTGAAGGTGCGGTGTGGCATAAGAACATCCAAAAAAAACAAGCTTGATTATTGATGATTTGGGAACAGTTCACTGTAAAACATCAAACACCCCTTGCACTGTGCCTTGGCAGCGTACATGGCAGTGTCAGCCAGTTTCAGAAGTTTATCCACGTGGGCGTAGTCGCGTGGGTACAGTATGGCACCAATGCTGGCACTCACTCTCACGGGGTGAGGTTGCACATCAATCGGCTGAGAGATTTCATGCAGCAACCGTTTGAGATGGCTTTTAGCATCGTGTGCTTCGCCCAACTCACCCAAGAGCAGCACAAATTCGTCACCGCCCAAACGCGCTACCGTGTCTGCGCCACGCAATATCCGTGTCATGCGCTCTGCCACCACGCACAACACCTGGTCGCCCACATTGTGGCCCAGGATATCGTTGATGGGCTTGAAACCATCCAGGTCAAGCAAACATACGGCCAGCAGTGTGCTGCTACGTTTGCTGCGCTCAATCGCTTGAGCCAGGCGGTCATGTAAAAGGCGGCGGTTGGGTAGGCCTGTCAACGCATCGTGGTTGGCTGCGGCTTCAAGCGCGTGGTAACGCTGCACCAATTGCGAAATGGAAGACACTATGCCCACACAGTGCCGGGTCTCGGAGGTCTCATCTTTGACAATGGACAATGTCAGCCATACCATCTCAAGTTCACCGTCAGGTCTGCGGTTACTGAGTTCACCCGCCCAGTGACCCGTTTGGATGGCCTCTGCCCAGACTGTTAACCCTTTGTCAGAAGCCAACAATCCCGGCTTGACAGTGGCAATGGCCTGACCCAATAAAACATCACGATCCTGCTTCACATTCTGGCAAAAAGCTGGGTTGACATCGGTAATCAGTCCTTCGGGGGTGGTGATAAAAATGGCATCTGCCGAACTTTCAATGATGTTGCTGGACAAGCGCAATTTTTCTTCAGCCCGTCTTTGTTGATTCACTTCACATCTGAGCGCCAGTGTGCGTGTGGACAGGCTGTCATACTCGATGTTCAAGTTTTTGTGGTTGATAATTTAGGTGTATTTCAATAAAAAGTGAGATCGCCATGTTTTATGAAGCCTTGCCGTTTATTACCAGCT
>CAIXMC010000313.1 GCA_903920405.1 uncultured beta proteobacterium | reverse complement strand
TAAGGATGTGGTCAGTAATAAGTTCCCCATTTGGCCGTTAGAGTTGGGATGCAATGCTAGGCGCAAATCGCGCGGTGTGGCCATGCCACATAAGCGATTTGTAACGACGCAGTGCGCCCAAATCTGACGAGCCAAATGGGGAACTTATTACTGACCACATCCTCAATAATCTGGCTGCCAATCCACCAGAATTTGCCGCTTGTTCAAATCAACATCATCCACATAAGTACCGACAAAAGGAATCAGCCGCTGTGCAATGTGACCGTCACAGTCAATGACCAAAACTGTTTGAGGGCCGGCGGATAACAAGTCACTCACATATCCAAGTAGCAGGCCTTCGCGGTTGATGACATCCAGCCCCATCAAATCAACCCAGTAAAACTCGTCTTTCTGGGCTGTTGGAAAACTGGACCTGGCGATGAAAATGCGCATCCCCTGCAACGCATCGGCAGCGCTTCGGTCATCCACCTCATGCGCACAAGCTACCACACCATCAGAATGAGTTTTGGTGTCCCTGATTTTTATTTTTCCAACGCCATCAAAATTCTTTTTACCTTTTTCAGAAGGCATTAAAAACCAGCGTTTGGAAGAAAAAATCGCCTCGGGGCTGGCGCTGTAGGGGAAAACTTTGAACCAGCCTTTGATACCCCATGCACACTGAACGCGCCCGACTTCAATAGCATCTTCTGGTAGTTCAGTGGTCTCTAAGCCGAGCAACATGGCTAGTCGTCCGTTTCACCAAAATAGTGACATGAAATCGTGTCTTTTCTTGCCTGGCGTTGTTGTGCATCGTTGCAATAGCCGAAGCTATTGCGCATCTTCGCGCCTGGCCAGACAGAAAAAACCCAAAATTTCATGATGTAACCCTTTTTGATGAAACAAACTACCAGCCGTCAGGCTGCTTTTGCTGCCAATTGTTTGACCAGACGCTCTACCGTGGGCGAGGGCTGAGCACCCACACTTCTCCAGTAGGTCAAGCGATCTTGGGCAATGCGAATGGATTCTTCATTGGCAGTGGCAATAGGGTTGTAAAAACCAAGACGCTCGATAAAACGACCGTCTCGACGGCAGCGCTTGTCTGCAACCACAATGTTAAAAAACGGACGAGCTTTTGCACCGCCACGGGAGAGTCGAATGACGACCATGTTATATCCTTTGGGGGAGTGGCGTTGTATGGCCACGAAGATTGAAAATGAAAACTGACGTTTGAGACACACTTACCAGATCAGCGACACGCCAGACCGTGCGTCATTGTATCGGCTACATTATTGTGACGAATCCTGCCATCAGCCATTCTCAATTCAAATATCATGGTTTCATCCAAACCAGGCAACGATCTGCTTTAAGTCCGGGCACTTGCAGTGTCTCTGTGTGAAACACATGAATACTGCCCGGTAACGCTGCCAATTCGTCGGTGGGATGTTGTCCCTTCATGGCCATCCAGATGCCATTCTCGGCCAGTGCTGCAAGGGTCAGTGTGGTCAAATCAGGCAGCGATGCAAAGGCTCGGGAAGTAATCACGTGGTAGGTGTCTGTCAAATGTTCAACGCGAGCGTGCAAGCCTGCCAGGTTGGGCAATTTCAGGGTGATGGCCACCTGTTGAATGAAGGCTGCCTTTTTGGCAACACTGTCCACGCCATGCACGGTGATGTGTGGACAGCAAATGGCAATCACCACACCGGGCAAACCCGCGCCTGAGCCTGCATCCAGTAAACGCAGCGGGGTTGAATTGATGCCTGCCTGTTCAAGTTGATGCTCCAGGGGTTTTATCACTGCCAGGCTGTCTTGTACATGGTGTGTCAGTATGTCTTCGGGACTGCGTAGCGCTGTCAGGTTATAAATTTTCGTCCATTTTTCAATGAGTGCCTGATAGGCCAGAAGATGGTGAACTTGTACATCTGTCAGGGACAGACCCATTTCATCTGCACCTTGGCGCAGTTGCGTTTCCAAACTGACTTTCATGATGGCGTCATCAGCGCTGACGTTTTCAAGTCCTTG
>CAIXMC010000312.1 GCA_903920405.1 uncultured beta proteobacterium | reverse complement strand
TGTGACCCGCGTCGATCACAGCAATACCGTCGCAGACCTGACAGCCCTGGGACGCGATACCGATAGCCTGGTATTGGCTCGCGCCGTGAAATGGCATAGCGAACATCGTGTGCTAATGAACGGGCATAAGACGGTGATTTTCAAGTAGCGATGCAGCTATGCACTTGACCGACGCGAAAGACACCGAACTTTTGACAGCGACTGGTTTTCATTGATCATGAATAAACTGTTGGCGTGTCAACTCAAGCGCTTGACCGGACTTGAAGAAGAACAACTGCCCCTGTTGTGGGTGCAGTTGCAGCAGTTAGCCGACTTGCCCGATGTGTCGGAATCAGCGCAACGTTTGCTGTCTGGTTTGAATCCATTTTTGACGCAGGTCGAGGCAGCGTATGAACAAAGCGACCTCGACCTTGAACTCAAAACGCACAGCTTGCAATTAAGCTCGGTAGAACTCTCGCACAGCAATGACCGCTTGCGCCAGGAGCTTGACAGTCGAACCCATGCGATGGAATCTTTGCGGCAAACGGCCATCAGTCTGATGCCATCGACTGAGAGCGACGTGCCCGCGTTGCATGCTGACAATCTTGAGGCACTGTCTTGTCTAATGTCTGATTTAGCACAGCAGCGCGAGGTCAGTGAGCGCGATTTGCACGATGCTCTGTCTGACTTGGCCAGGCAAAAATTTTCGCTGGATCAACATGCCATTGTGAGTATGACCAATCTGGCCGGACTGATCACTTACGCCAACGACAAGTTTTGCACCATCAGCGGCTATGACCGTGACGACTTGATGGGTAAACACCACAATATTTTGAAGTCAGGTCTGCACTCTCGTTCGTTTTATGCCCACCTTTGGGAAACCATTCTGGCAGGTCACGTTTGGCACGGTGAAATGTGCAATCGGGCCAAGACGGGTCGTTTGTACTGGGTGCAGGCCACCATCGTGCCTTTCATCGACGACACAGGCATTCCTGAACAATTTATTGCGATTCGCACTGACATTACCGAGCGTAAACAGATGGAACGTGCCATTGCCGATGCCGAGGCTCGTGTGCGCCGTATTACCAATGCCGTGCCTGCTGTGGTCTATCAGTGCAAGGTGGGGCACGGGCGCATTTGCTATACCTTTTTAAGTGAGCGTTTGGGCGAGATCCGTGGACTGGATCACGATGTACTGCTGGCAAATGGCCAGATGGCGTTTGAGCAAATCGTGCCAGAAGATCGTGAAAAATTCCTGACGGCGGTATTGGCAGCAGGTACACATCGAGAGCCATGGCAGGGTGAATACCGCATCATGATGCCAACAGGCGAACTGCGCTGGATTCGTTCACAACTGAGTCCAGAGGCCGACCTTGACGCAGATGGCAGCACCGTTTTTACCGGCATCTGGCAAGATGTTACGCAGGCCAGGCACGCCTCTGAAGATTTACAACGTGCTAAAGAGGCTGCGGAAGTGGCCAACCGCGCCAAGTCCGAATTTCTGGCCAACATGAGCCATGAAATTCGCACCCCCATGAACGGTGTTATCGGCATGACCGAGTTGGTGCTGGACACCCACTTGACCCAAGAGCAGCGCGGATACCTTCAAATTCTTAAATCGTCATCAGATTCCTTGCTGAAAGTCATCAATGACATCCTCGATTTTTCCAAGATTGAAGCGGGCAAGCTGATCATTGAAATCATCCCCTTCAATTTAAGCAGCATGATCAGTGACACCTTGAAATCACTGACGGTACGAGCGCAGGACGAAGGGATTGAACTGATTTGCGACATGGACACCGATATGCCTGTGGCCGTGTTGGGTGACCCTGGTCGGTTGCGACAAATTTTGGTGAATTTACTGGGCAATGCTGTTAAATTTACAGAGCATGGTCAGGTCGTATTGCGGGTGAGTGTGCAATACCGCTCCCCTCAGCCGCCCTTGTTTGAATTTTCTGTGCAGGATTCTGGCATCGGCGTTGCACCAGACAAACTACAGTCCATTTTTGAAGCGTTTTCTCAAGAAGACACCAGCATCACGAGACGCTACGGGGGGACTGGCTTGGGCTTGTCCATCTCGGCACGCCTGGTGGAAGCTTTGGGTGGACAAATGACAGTTCATAGTGAAGTCGGTCACGGTAGTCGGTTTGATTTTTCTGTGCCAATGGAGATTAACGAGAGAAGTATTCAACCCGCTGTTGATGTGCATAATATGGTTGGTATAAAGGCTTTGGCGGTCGATGACAACCCTGTCAACCAAATGGTACTTTTGCGACATTTGGAAAGTCTTGGCATACAAGTTACCCTGGCAGAATCGGGCCAAAGGGCGCTGGCCATCATTCAGGCAGCCTTGTCAGAAAACTGCCATTTCGGCATGGTCTTGCTCGACGCACACATGCCGGAGTTGGATGGTTTTACTGTCGGACAACAGATACGGTTGTTGCCAGGATACCAGGACGTGCCATTGCTGATGCTGTCGTCTGCCGGACTCAAAGGCGATGCCCTCCATGCCCATGCGTCTGGGTTCTCGGCGTACCTCTCCAAACCTTTTACGCATGATGAACTGGTGATGGTATTGGTGCAAGTCTTGAACCCCGGGTTACATATTGATACCGAATTGGTGACTCGCCATAGCGCACCTGACATTTGTTTATCCGTTCTCAATATTTTGCTGGTAGAAGACAACGTGGTCAACCAACAGTTGGCGCTGACGCTGCTCAAACGGCGTGGCCATCAGGTCACAGTGGCAGGCGATGGTCAAATCGCACTCAACTTGTTGGCACAGCAGCCGTTTGACTTGGTCTTTATGGACATGATGATGCCGTTGATGGATGGTCTGGAAGCCACTCGCCTTTTTCGCGCCACAGAGCAGGGCCGGCGCACACCCATTGTGGCCATGACCGCCAATGCCATGCGGGGTGACCGTGAGCGCTGCCTGGCAGTGGGTATGGATGATTACATCTCCAAACCCATTGAAGTGGCACAGTTACAGCGTGTCTTGAGGAACTTTACACCTACACATCAGGATCATCCTGTTGCAGATGTCCATGCCCCATTGACAAAACCCACCCCTCCAACGCCTCAAGAAAATTTTGATTACGCCGCGGCATTGGCTGCCTCTGACATGGAAGTGGTGGACATCATCACCGATATCTTTCAAGCACAATGGCCACTTGACCAAGACAAAATGACACACTCCCTGCAAACAGGTGACTTTGCCACTTTGATGCTCACAGCACATTCCCTCAAGGGTGCCTTGGGCATGTTTGGTGCCAAACCGGCTGTTGCGCTTGCCTTGCAGCTTGAGCATCAGGCCAAAAAAAGAACAACATCGGCAACAGAGCCAACACAGCAGGCACTTCAGCAGCAGCTTGACGCCTTGGTGACAGAGGTAGCACGTTTCTTGACAGTTTTGGTCGTACCTCATGTTTGAGTGGTACAGTCCCAATAATGTTTGAACCAGTGACCCAGTGACAATGAGCCAAGGCCGCATGGGCTTTTTATGTATTGAATAAGAATATTCACGTTATGACGCACCAAATAGCCATCGTAGACGATGCCGCCATTAATTTGGTTTTGTTTGAAGCCTTGGTCAAGCGGATGGGCAATAGCCAATCTGTCTCATTTGCCAACCCTGCACAGGGGCTGGCGTGGACGCAAACCCATCCGATTGATTTGTTGGTTGTGGATTACATGATGCCCGACATGGACGGTATTGAATTTATCCGTTTGCTACGAGCCACCCCAGGTAAAGAAGACATGGCAGTGCTGATGATCACGGCCAACGATCAAAAAGAGGTTCGCTACCGCGCATTGGATGCGGGTGCAACTGATTTTCTGACCAAACCTGTGGACAAAATTGAGTTCATGGCGCGTGTCAACAACCTTTTGCAACTCAGCGACAGTCGTCGAAAACTGGCCGACAGGGCGGAATGGCTGGCCCAAGAGGTGAGTAAGGCAACACAGGCAATTGTTCAGCGTGAGCGCGAGACTGTGATTCGTTTGTCCAAAGCAGCCGAGTACCGTGATCCCGAAACAGGGGCACATATTTTGCGCATGGCGCATTATTCCGAGTTAATCGCTTACGGTTTGGGGCTTCCTGACGCTGATCAAAATTTGTTGCTCGAAGCTGCACCCATGCACGATATTGGCAAGGTAGGTATTGCAGACCACATTTTGCTCAAACCCGGACGTTTGACCCCTGACGAGTTTGAAATCATGAAACAACATGCGTCCATTGGGTACGAAATACTCAAGGGTAGTGCATCAAAAATACTGCAAGTTGGTGCAGAAATCGCACTGGCGCATCATGAAAAATTTGATGGATCAGGCTACCCCAGAGGTCTTGTGGGTGCTGACATTCCCATCTTCAGCCGCATTGTTGCAGTCGCAGATGTTTTTGATGCCTTGACATCCGATCGCCTGTACAAAAGAGCCTGGACGCTTCAAAGCGCCTCTGACCACATCAACTCTACATCGGGATCACATTTTGACCCCGATTGTGTCCGTGCATTTTTTGAGAATTGGGATGCTGTGCTGCAGATACGTCAGAGATTTTTGGATCAATAGGGGGCGATGCAAAGTGATGTGGAGTAGCCAAAATAGACGAATTTATTCGCCTATATTACTATAAAAAAAGTAGCTAACTACGCAAGCAGGACGGGCGCTAGAGGCCGATTTGTTATACCAATAAACTCACTCAAGTTCGCGCCGCTTGACAGGTGAATATGGCCACCTTTACATCACTTGAATAGTGAGTGGAAAGCAAATTCAACTTCCCACTTCCCACTTCCCACTTCCCACTTCCCACTTCCCACTTCCCACTTCCCACTTCCCACTTCCCACTTCCCACTTCCCACTTCCCACT
>CAIXMC010000311.1 GCA_903920405.1 uncultured beta proteobacterium | reverse complement strand
CGATTGCAAATGGTTTAAAAGCGAAGGGTTTGGCAAGCCTTCCACAGGGTCAACAAACACATCCACGCGCTGCGTCTGCATCTGCATTTGTTGCTGGTAGCTTTCCAGCCGGTCAAAGTGATCGAGCAAATGCAAATAGTCACGCCCCTGCTTGCCCCACGATGCCAAAAGGGGATGGCTGGCCGTGTACATATTGGCAGTCATTGGCCTGGAATGCACCGATTTGGCCTTTTGGCGGCGAAACACTTGAGCGCGCAACAGGTCATGGCCGGGCACAATGTCGCCCCAGTAATACTGACACGGGTTTTGCACCAGCATCAGCACCTGGCACACTTCGCCCAGTGCGGCCAGTGCTTCGACCGTTTGCATGGGTAAGGATGAAATGCCAAACACCACTATGCGCGGCGGCAAACCGGCAATGGACTTGCCATGTGCAAGATAAGCCCGCATGGCAGCCATGAATTGGGCGTGTGTGTTGGATCGAGATGTTTCTGCCATCGCACCCCCCACATCCCATCGAATGTCGCGCCATAACTGGGCTTGCCAGGCGTGTTCCGGTGCTAACAACTCCACACTGCCATCATGCAAACGCAATACATCGTGCCCGGGTTGCCCTGCAGCCCAGTCCACCAACCAATCTGCACGGTAACTTTGGTAGCCATCCAGCACGTCAGCCACTTGCATGGCCAACTGGTACAGCCGTCGGCCATCGCAACAGTCTCCCAAATACCGTGCCAGTGGGGCATAGGCAACGTTACTGGCCACCACATCAGGCAACAGCCGCATCAAACGCCACACCAGATTGCTTTTGTCAAAAGGCATTTGCGAAGGCACTCTGTCTGCCCCCAACACCGTTCTGTAAATTTGCCACAAATAGCCACCAGGCAATTCCATTTGGGTGGCAGCGCAAATACCCAGCGCTGCATCATTGGCCAATGCCAGTTCAAGCCAGTGCTTCATGCCGTTACTCTGCACCAAAATGACCTCGGGGACCAAGGGCGGCAGTGGATGCAATTGCATGAACCCGACCAGCAAATCACGCAAGTCTTCCAGACGATTGCCATGCAACACCATAAAACCAGGAGTCATCAACGAATTATTTGTCAGGTTCAAGCTGGATTCCTCAGTAAAACGCGCCTACCCAGACGCGCCTCAAGCGTCAAGCCCAAGAATCAATACGGGTGTATCAATGTCAGAAATTCCACGCTCGTTCAAGTCCCACGCGAACTGTTCAAAATATGAAACACCAGTGCTCATTTCGTCAGCGAAGTTCTTAGGATATGGTCAACAATAAGTTCCGCATTTGGCCGTCAGAGTTGGGATGCAATGCTAGGCGCAAATCGTGCGGTGTGGCTCAGCCACATAAGCGATTTGTAACGACGCAGTGCGCCCAAATCTGACGAGCCAAATGCGGAACTTATTGTTGACCATATCCTTAACGGGGACAATCTCGATTCCTGTGTCAATCACTCCCAAATTCCTGAAAATAGTCATCTTGGCGCACACGTTGTAAACCATGAAAGCGTACTTGCCGAATTGAACCTCTATACCGAGTTTTATTCCAGGTTTCACAAAGTCCATTTCTCTGAAAGGTTTCACATGCGAGGGTTCAGCAGGTATGTAAGTCAGAATATATAAGTTATTTATCATTAGTCTTTAATTTAAACCTATTATGTAGTTATATATAACATATTGTTTTATATAAGATTTCTTACTAGCTTCTAATATAGACTAATGATAAAGAACTTATATGCTTTGACTTAACCAGGAAGAAATTCTCCGTAAATATAGTCACACATGACCTTGTGATTAATCCATCAGAATGGGTGTAATTGCTTTTTAAAGTCATCATTAATATCAACGGGTGAGTAAATTTTCTTACCCATCATCGTTTTTTTCTTTGCTAACTTTGGGCTAGGCGCAAATCGCGCAGTGTGGCCCAGCCACATAAGCGATTTGTAACGACGCAGTGCGCCCAAATCTGACGAGCCAAATGCGGAACTTATTATTGACCATATCCTAAGTGGGCTACTGGCGACACGCCTACCCAGACGCGCCGCCAGCAGCCCACTCGGGCCCGTTCAACTGAGGAATCCAGGTTGAATCTTGTATCTTCAGATTTGGAGATACAAGGTTCAAAGTGATGTGGTGCAGCCAGTGGTGTCATGGAAAACGATGAGCAGGCATCAAAACACCGCGCACATGGCCTTTAAGCACCATGACCTGATTCAAATGATCAAAGTCCAGACTGTCGGCTGTAAAACGATCTGCGTCACGGGTGAGTTGTACGGGTTGGTGCGATTGAACACGTTTGGCATTGGTCAAAACATTCAGAAATTCACCGCTAAAACCCAGTGCCGATTGAGCTTGACCCCGTTTATCAACAGTTGCAGCGCGCAACACCCTGGCCTGGCCTATCAATTGAACTTCAGAGGCGTTGCCGTTGGTGATGGCATGGCGTGCTGTGGCCGTGCTCAAACGACCGTCCTCATCGAAAGAGCGAATCTGCACCTGATCAATTTCAAGCGTGTCTGTGTCTGGGTAATGACGTGCCTCACCACCCATGACTTCACTTTGAAGGCGACCATGGGCTGCATAGGTTCTCAGGGAAAACTGGCGCATGAAATAATCATTT
>CAIXMC010000310.1 GCA_903920405.1 uncultured beta proteobacterium | reverse complement strand
GTAATAAGTTCCCCATTTGGCCGTCAGAGTTGGGAGGCAATGCTAGGCGCAAATCGCGCGGTGTGGCCATGCCACATAAGCGATTTGTAACGACGCAGTGCGCCCAAATCTGACGAGCCACATGGGGAACTTATTACTGACCATATCCTAAGCGAGGCGCTGCAAGGTCAGCGCGTCGCCACCGCGCAAGCCATGAGTTGCACGGTGACCAACGATGCAGGGTTCAGATGTATGCCTGGCATGGAACTGTTGATGTTGGCTGACTGGGCGCAGGCTTGATGTGGTTAGCAGGTATGAGTACAAATAACTTCTGAATTGATAGCTACCAACGCACGTCCCATAAGGGTTATCGCCCGATTTGACCTATAAAAATTTCATGAACAAAGCCAACCTCAAGTCTTACGCTCCCCAGGCCCGCAAAGACTTTATCGCAGCCGTCACTGCCCGTGCCAATCGGCTGGGTTTGTCTGGCAAAGGCGGGGTCTTTGATGAGGCAACCAGCCAGCCCGAGGGCCATGTGACGGTCATTGCCGGCCAGGCTTGGCCCATCAAAGTGGAAGCAAAGCGTGAACAGCTTATCAAGCGCATCAAAAAAGACGGCTTTGATCAGACCCTGGAGGCCATTGCTTCCACCTGGTTTAACCGATTTGCTGCCCTTCGGTACATGGAACTGCACGATTATTTGGGGCACGGCCACCGTGTGCTGTCTGGCACCGTTGGGGGAGTTCCCGACATTCTGACCCACGCCCTATCCTGCATGGTTCATATGGGCAATGGTGTGATGGGAATTGCGTTTGGTACAGCAGCAACCGTTTTTTTGAATCGTCACATTCATGATTATGTTGGTAATTTTTCTTACTGCGATAACAATGATTTAAATGAATCGAATATTCCAGTGAAGTTTCCGATTGAGAATAATAGACTAAGGAAGATTAAACCAGATGATTTCAAGAAAATTCCGGGGAGTCCAGTGGCCTACTGGGTAAGTAATAATTCGACCAAACCATTCGAGTGGAAGAAGACGCTATCAGATTCATGTGAAATTATTCAAGGCATGATTACTGGAAATAACGCGAATCTGGTCCGTGCCTGGCAGGAAGTTTCTTCGGACGCTTTTAGCGTCTTCTCAAAAAAGAGAGATTACTGGGTTCCATACAACAAAGGCGGCGAAGCAAGAAAATGGTACGGCAATCATGAATTAATTGTTGATTGGAGAAAGTCTGGTAATAACTTCACTAGAAATAGATCAACTAATAGTCATCTATATTTTCAAGAGTATGTTGCTTGGAGCTATCTCAACTCAGGCTCGACTGCCGCCAGACTTTATCCAGCGGGCTTTTTGTGGGATGTTCATGGGTCAGGGGCTTTTCCCACGACCACCAATGAAACAATTCTTGTAACGGCTTTGCTTTGCTCGAAAGTTGGGCAGTTTTACTTAGGATGTGGTCAGTAATAAGTTCCCCATTTGGCTCGTCAGATTTGGGCGCACTGCGTCGTTACAAATCGCTTATGTGGCATGGCCACACCGCGCGATTTGCGCCTAGCATTGCATCCCAACTCTGACGGCCAAATGG
>CAIXMC010000309.1 GCA_903920405.1 uncultured beta proteobacterium | reverse complement strand
GCAGCCGCTGAGTCTGCCATTGGATTGGCCATTCTGGTTCTATTGTTCCGTAACAAATCCAACATCAATGTGGATGAACTCAATTCATTAAAGGGTTAATCCCGGATTCAACATGTGTTCAACCCTCTCCGCTTCAACCCTTTTGGCCATTCCCCTGTTGCCCCTGGCAGCCTCTGTGACCGTTGGCATTTTCGGAACAAAACTTGGCGCTAACCTGCTGGGGCGCCAGGCAGCTCATTTTCTGACCATTTTGGGTGTGTTTCTGGCGTTTGTGTTATCCGCCATCACCCTCAAAAATGTGGTGCTGAACGATGCCCGCTTTGATGACACCATTTACACCTGGATGGTCATCGGTGGCCTCAAAATGGAGGTTGGCTTTTTGGTCGATGGTTTAACCGCCATGATGATGACCGTCGTCACCTTTGTTTCGCTGATGATTCACATCTATACCATCGGTTATATGCACGAAGACAAGGGCTATAACCGTTTCTTTTCCTATATCTCGCTCTTTACCTTTTCCATGCTGATGCTGGTGATGAGCAACAACATGCTGCAATTGTTTTTTGGTTGGGAAGCGGTTGGGTTGGTGTCTTATTTGTTGATTGGATTTTGGTTTAACAAACCCTCGGCCAATTTTGCCAATATGAAGGCTTTTTTGGTGAATCGGGTGGGAGATTTTGGTTTTATTCTGGGTATTGCCTTATTGGTATCTTACAGTGGTACACTCAATTACCACGAAAACTTTGAACAAGCGGCTGAACTCTCTGCCTATTTTTTGCCCGGCACCCACTGGATGTTATTGACCGTCGTTTGCATTTGTCTTTTTATCGGCGCCATGGGTAAATCTGCACAATTTCCCCTGCATGTCTGGTTGCCTGATTCCATGGAAGGCCCTACCCCCATTTCAGCGTTGATTCACGCTGCCACCATGGTCACGGCGGGTATTTTCATGGTCGCCAGAATGTCGCCACTGTTTGAGTTAAGTGACACTGCTCTTAACTTTATTCTGGTGATTGGTTCCATTACCGCCTTGTTCATGGGCTTTCTGGGCATCGTTCAAAATGACATCAAACGGGTGGTTGCTTATTCCACGCTGTCGCAATTGGGATACATGACGGTGGCCTTGGGCGCATCGGCCTATTCCGTTGCCGTGTTTCATTTGATGACCCATGCCTTCTTCAAAGCCTTGTTGTTTTTGGCAGCAGGTTCGGTCATTATGGGGGTGCATCACAACCAGGATATTCGGTGGATGGGTGGCTTGCGCAAATACATGCCCATCACCTGGGTTACTTTTTTGCTGGGGTCACTTGCGTTGATTGGCACCCCGTTGTTTGCCGGTTTTTATTCCAAAGATGCCATCATCATGGCGGTTCACGCCAGCGAATTGCCGGCAGCCGGGTTGGCTTATTTTGCTGTGCTTGCGGGTGTTTTTATCACGGCGTTTTACTCGTCTCGCCTGTACTTTTTGGTGTTTCACGGCTCGGAGCGTTTTGACCAAAATCCAGACAAACACCACGCTCACCATGTTCAACACAAACCTCACGAATCCCCTTGGGTGGTGACTGTGCCGCTGATTATGTTGGCGATTCCATCGGTCTTGATTGGTTATTTAACAATATCTTCTGTTGTATTTGGTGAGTTATTTCACGGTGCTATTTTGGTTAATGCTGAAATTCACAAGGCGATGGACATGCTGCATTCAGAATTTCATGGCCCGGCCCAAATGGCCTTGCATGGCTTGATGTCAGCGCCTTTTTGGCTGGCCTTGGGCGGTGTTCTCAGTGCCTACTACATGTACATGGTCAACCCCGCACTGCCATCAGCCCTTAAAAATCGTTTCAAAATGGTCTATACCGTTCTTGAAAACAAGTATTACATTGACTGGTTGAATGAAAACGTATTAGCACCTCTGGTGCGTGGTTTGGGGATTGCTCTGTGGAAGGCAGGTGACCAGGGTGTGATTGATGGTGTCTGTGTGAATGGTTCCTGGCGCTTGGTGGG
>CAIXMC010000308.1 GCA_903920405.1 uncultured beta proteobacterium | reverse complement strand
GGTTTGTGCCGTGGTCAGCGCTCCTATGGCCGTCGTTGTCAGTGCCTGCACTTGAGCTGTGGTCAATGCCACCACTTGATCTGTCGTGAGCGTGGCCACGTTGCTGGTGCCCAAAACCTCTATTTGCGTGGTCTTGAGTAACGCTAAGTCTGATGTTTCCATGGCTGCAGTTTGTGCCGTGGTCAGCGCTCCTATGGTCGTCGTTGTCAGTGCCTGCACTTGCGCCGTGGTCAATGCCACCACTTGATCTGTCGTGAGCGCTCTAGCTTGGCTCGTACTAAGTGCAGCTAGACCGCTGGTGCTCAGCGATGCTACTTGCTCAGTGGTCAGTGCAGCCACACTGGATGTGCCCAGTGCTTGTATTTGCGTGGTCTTGAGTACTGCCGTTCCACTTGTGCTGAGCGCCGCAATTTGCGATGTAGTCAGGGCTGCCATGTTGCTTGTGGTCAGTGCCTGCACTTGGGCCGTACTCAGGACTGCGATGTCTCCAGTTTCAATCGCAGTAGCTTGCGCTGTGTTCAAGACAGCAATCTGTGCTGTGGTCAGCGCTTGTATTTGTTCTGAACCCAAAGCCTCCACATTGGTGGTGCTCAGCGCTGCTATTTGTGTAGTCTTAAGCGCAACCAGATCTGTCGTTTCCATCACACCTATTTGCGACGTGGTCAGTGCTCCGATGCCCGCCGTCGTCAATGCTTGAACTTGAGTTGATTTAAATGATGGAACCTGATCTGTAGTGAAGGCAGCCACTTGTGCGGTGGATAACGCTGCAAAGTCACTGGTGGACAAACTTTGGATCTGTTGAGTCGTTAGTGCAGCTATTTGTGCAGTTGACATCTTTTCTACAATTGAGACCATTTTTACACCCCTAAAGAAAGTTGATTGATCGACACTGCACAACCGATTGACAGATTAAAAAGTCAATCCAGTAACACAAACAATATATTGAGTCCATAGCTAGTAAAGCGACTAATCCAGCCTAGCTATTTGGCGTGGATTGACTGAAATGCTTGTCGCTTTGTCAGTGTTGGACTCTATAAAACACGACACTCGACCCATAAATCAAATACACACGATCTGAGTCTATAACATTAACCTTATCTGGTATCGGCACTCTGGTCAAAAAATGAAGTCCTTATGTGACGAATAGTTCATTGTTTCCACATATCCGATCGTCTCCGAGACTCTGCCAATTGCGCCAGACTCAAAACATTTTGTGATTTGACTAAATTAGTTTGCGCTGCAGCGTCCCCTGCTTGACTTGCAAGCAACAGCCACTTGTGTGCCTCTACCGGATCTTGCGCCACGCCTTCTCCTGTTGCGTACAAGATAGCAACTTTGGACTGTGCTGACACCACACCTTGATCAGCAGCACGAACCATCCACGCAAAGGACTGTCGCAAATCACTCACCACACCATGACCTTTTGCAAAAGCCAAAGCCAAGTTGTATTGCGCCTCTGGGTCGCCTTGGTCTGCAGCCAACTGCCACCAGTGCGCTGCGCTTTTCGGCTTTCTTATGCGGGCGTACAGCACACCCAATCTTGATTGAGCTGGTGCAAAACCTGTGTTTGCAGCACTTTGACACCAAACAAAGGCTTGTTTCAAGTCTTTGTTGACTTCTGGAGCGCCACTAATGAGGATTTGAGCCAGATTCCACTGCGCCTTGACATCGTCTTGACGGGCAGCTTTTTCCAGCCATTCACAGGCCAGTACGGCATTTTTAGGGATGAATTTGCCTCCTAGATACAACAGTCCCAAGGCACATTGCGCCGGAACATACCCCTGGGCAGCGGATTGCTGGTAACAATCGAACACTTGTTGCATGTCAGCTTCCGACTTGGCTTGTGCCTCAAGGTGCTGCCCAAGCATATATTGCGCCTGAGCTTGACCACTTGATGCTGCCCGCTGCAGATAGACCTGCGACAAGGCCTGGCTGCCCCCCTCAAACAATGCCCGCAGCGACATCATGGCTGCCACATCACCAAATTGCGCTGCTTTCAAAGACCATTGAACCCCCACCGTTTTATCCATTTGCGCGGCACAGCCCAACTCAACCATCTGACTGATGGCACAAACGGCCCCTGGTGAACCGTGATGGGCTGCCCTTTCAAACCAGTGCAAGGCTTCCTCATTTTTCCCGTCTCTTGCCAATAAGCGCGCCAATGCTACTTGTGCGGGCGGATAGTTCCTAATGGCTGCAACTTCGTAAAAATGCTGTGCCTGCGCTTGATCACAAGGGACGGACCAGCCATGTTCAAACATCATGCCCAGCCAATAGTGTGCATCAACGTCTGCACGTTGGGCAGCATCTACCCACAATTGGACATCAGGTTTTCGCTCTATAGTTTCTGCATTGCGGTGATGTTTTAATTTGGAAGCACGCTGTCCCGAACCGCTCTCATCCAACAAAGCCAAAGCCACTTGTGCTGCTGCATGGTACTGCTTAGCCGCTTTGCGATACCACATCAAGGCCTGTTCGATATCTGGTTCAATGCCTGTGCCATTGGCATACCGATCAGCCAATGTACATTGAGCAGCCGCGAGACCCTGCTCTGCAGCGCGCAAACACCACTGAAAAGCCTCTTGCTGAGTTTGTGCATGCGCCTGCTCCTTGTGTCCAACCGATGCGAGTTCGTACGCCGCTTCAGCCACCCCTTGCTCCGCAGCTTTTTTATGCAGCATCATTGCAGCTTGCAAATGAGTGCTGCTATAAAACTGAGCCAAACGATACGCTGCCTTGGGATGATCCTGATCAACGGCTTTCAGTAGCCACTTCAAAGCCTCGTGCTCATCTTGAACGACAGCTTCACCTTGTTCGTAGCGGGTTGCCAGTAAATATTGAGCAGTTGCCAAGCCACGTTCAGCAGCCTGTCGAATCCAATGCAGTGCTTGTGTAAAGTCTTGTGCAACCCCAATACCATTGGCGTACATCAAACCCACTTCATACTGGGTTTCACGAAGTCCAGTACGTGCGTCCTTCAGCGCCGCCAAAAACTTGCGCCTGTCCTTGATTTCATTATGAGCTGCCATGGTATGGATGCTTTGGTTTATCACAGACTTCAAGATGAGGGATTTAAACCGCCACCCAACGCTTTGTAGAGTTGCACATGGGACTCAAGCTGGGCACGACGCACTTGCGCACCCGATTGCTGTGCAGAAATCAGATTCCGTTGTGCATCGAGCACTTCCAAATAAGTGCCAGCACCAGCGTCATAACGACCCGTCGCAATCTCCAGATGCCGAGCCCGTGCTTGTATATTGGACTTGGACGACTTCACCTGAATGGACAAAGAAAGGTTTGAAGATAACAAATCTGACACCTCACGAAATGCGGCCTGAATGGTGCGCTCGTACTCGGCTACCGCAATAAAGTTGCGCGCCTTGGCTGCATCAACGCCCGCAGATGTCCGTCCTCCATCAAACAACGGCATGGTAATCAACGGTTGAAATGACCAGGCACCACCGCTGAACAAGTTCATTAAACTTTGACTGGCCAGCCCCAAACTTGTCGTCAGCATCACTTTGGGCAAAAAAGCCGCACGCGCCGCAGCAATGTTGGCATGTGTTGCCCGCAAACGCTGTTCCGCTGCCATCACGTCAGGGCGCAATAACAACACTTCGGCAGGTAAACCTGTGGCAACTGGATTGTCCAATCCCAGCCTATCCAAGCTGATATTGAGTTTGAGGTCAACGGGTGCATAACCCAATAAAAAGTCCAGCCGGTGACGGGCAGTGTCGCGCTGATAGACATAACTAGCCAACGACGCTTGCGAAGAAGCCACCAGACTGCTGGCTTGTTGATAATCAAAATCATTGGCTGCACCGGCTGCATATCCTTTTTCTATCAACGCCAAGGACTGCACTCTCAAATCGACCACCGACTGTTCACTTGCAACCAGATACTGAAACTGAAGTAAAGTCAAATAAGACAGCGCAACATCAGCCACCAACGACACATAAACTGATCGGCGAGATTCTTCACTCGCTAGGTAACTCAATCGCGCAGCTTCAGATAAATTGGCGACGCGCCCCCAGAAATCAACTTCAAAAGATACTGACGACATCGACAAATCGTAACGTTGACTCGTTAGGGGAGCGCCAATGCCACTTAAATCTGATGAAGTTCGCGTCACACTACCGCTACCCATCACATTGACCGTTGGACCCAGATCAGCGCGTGCAATTCCAAACTGGGCACGTGCTTCCTGGACGCGGCCTGCAGCTACGCGCAAATCACGATTATTTTTCAAAGCAGTCGCAATCAGCGACTGTAAAACGGGGTCAGAAAAATAGGTGCGCCAGTGCGTCTTGGCAGCACTCAGGCGACTTGCCGTACCAAGTTTGTCCGGCCATTGATTGGGCACAGGCAAGGCTGAACGCTCGAACAAGGAGGTTTGAGCGCAGCCGGCAAAGCCAACAATCATCAACAAAAAGAGAAATGCTCTGTAAAACACTCTAAAAACCCAGCTATCAACAAAATAAAGCCAAGTCTAAAGAAGGTACGCAAGTTCTAAAGCGAGAAAAAGAGTGCTATTTCACGCCGATTATTGTCAGCGATCCAAGGCTGTCTCATCTAAATTTGCCTGGAAAACAGATCAGTCGTAGCGCATCAATCCATGGCCAAACTGCGGGATTTTCCCTGCGAGCAGGTCGGTGAAAAAAGACCAGATGGTGTCGGCACTGGGTGGGCAGCCGGGTAAAAAGTAATCCACATGCACCACCTCATGAATGGGGTGAACACGGTTGAGTGGCAGTGGCAGCTCAGGATCATTGGGCACGCGGCTGCCTGCAGTGGTGCCGGAATGGGCGCAATACACGTCGCACAGCAGTTGGCCGACATCGCGCTGATTGCGTTGCGCTGGCAATCCACCATTGATGGCACAAGCGCCCATCGCCACCAGAGTTTTGCAATGCGAGCGAAATTCGCGCAAAACCTGCACATTTTCAGCATTGCACAGGCCACCTTCAATCAGACCCATGTCACATCGACCAATGGTTTTGATGTCGGTCAGGGGGGTTCGGTCAAATTCAACCTTTTCCAGTAATGTCAGGATGCGTTCGTCAATGTCCAACAACGACATGTGGCAGCCAAAGCAGCCTGCGAGCGATACGGTGGCGAGCTTGAGTTTGTGGGGTGCGTGCAGTAAAGTGGAGGCAGTCATGATGCATTCCCTTCACTTTCAGACACAAGATGAAGATCAAAGCGCCTCTTGCCGATGGGGACGGCAAAGCCTTGACGCTTGGGCAGCAAAGCACCCACCGGGCAAATGTGGACGGCACGGTCTGATACTGCGATGGCACTGTCGCCAAGCAGGCCACTCGGGCTATTGACGACGAGGTGGGCATCAATTCCGTGGCCGCTGACAGCAAATACGTTTTTGCCATCCACATCACGGCTGGCACGAACACACAATTCACACAAAATGCAGCGATTCAAATCCAGCCACACATCAGGGTGGCTGGCATCAACCGGGCGGTTGGGGTAGAACTCTTCAAAATGGGGGCCTGTCATGCCAGCTTCATACGCGGTAGCTTGCAAACGGCAGTTGCCACTTTTCTCGCACGAAGGGCAAAAATGATTGCCTTCTACAAACAGCATTTGCAAAAGAGTGCGGCGCAGGGTACGCAGTTCTTCGGTGTTACTTTCCACGTTTTGCCCTGTACTGGCCAGCACGGTACAAGCCGCTCCCATGCGACCATTGACCTTGACGGTACACAGGCGGCATGAGCCATGGGGCAGAAAACCTTCCATCCAGCACAAATGCGGGATATAGCCGCCGGCACGGGTCACTGCCTGCATGAGGGTGTCACCCGGGCCAAATTCAATGTCCTTGCCGTCTAATGTGAAGGTGCCCGGACTTAAGGCATCAATTCGCTTGTTGCTCATAACAGTGTTTCCAAATGTGCGCCAGCATCGTCACGCGCAGTGGCTAAGCGGGCTTGTGACAGTTCAGCATCCAGATCAAATCCGGGAACAAAATGCAAGGATTTCAGATGCCGCTCGTAAGCGGGACGAAACTTGGCGATGGTGTCTCGCAAAGGGTTGCAGGCGGCTGCTCCCAAACCACAGTGGGTGGCGCCGTGCATGAGTTTGTCCAGTTCATACAGTTCCTCCAAATCCTGGGTAGAGCCATGACCCCGCTGCAATTTGTCCAGTCTGCGAACCACCAGCTCGTTACCCACACGGCATGGCGTACAAAAACCGCAGCTTTCATGGGCGAAAAAGTGGGCAAAGTTTCGGGCAACCTCAAACATGTCTCGTGACCGGTCAAACACCATAAATGCTCCCGCTGTGGGAACATCCTCAAAACCAATGCACCGACTAAATTCTGATGCCGACAGACACACGCCCGAAGGCCCGCCCACTTGAACGGCTTGGGTGTCGTGTGCGCCGCAGTCTTCCAGAATGCGGCCAATGCGTGTGCTAAACGGGTACTCATAAATCCCCGGACGATCGCAGTCTCCTGAGACAGAATGGATTTTTGTTCCCGTCGATTGTGGTGTGCCAATGCTGCTCCACCACAGCGCGCCATTCAATGCAATATGGGTGACAGCGCAAAAGGTTTCCACGTTGTTGACTGTTGTGGGCTGGCCCAGATAGCCGCACTCCACAGGAAAAGGAGGGCGAATGCGCGGTGTACCCCGTTTGCCTTCGAGCGACTCAATCAGCGCAGATTCTTCGCCGCACACATAAGCACCTGCCCCGACATGAATCACGATATCAAAATCAAACCCGGTCTGCCCCTGAATGGCTGTGCCCAGCAAACCCTGTTCGCGTCGGCGCTGCAAGACCGATTCCAGATGATCCAAAAGATAACGGTACTCTCCCCGCAAGTAAATAAGACCCTGGCGTGCCCCCACCACCATCGCGGCAATGGTCAT
>CAIXMC010000307.1 GCA_903920405.1 uncultured beta proteobacterium | reverse complement strand
TGTTGTTCCTCCTTGCAGGCAGTAGCCTGCAGCGTCGTCACGCCTACCCAGACGCGCCGCCAGTAGCCCACTCGGGCGCGTTCAACTGAGGAATCTAGGTTGAACCAACGCCATCAACCCATTAATTTCACACCATGAGCAACCGACTCACACAAATTGCCACGCGCACCGGAGACAACGGAACCACCGGCTTGGGCAATAACACGCGCGTTTCTAAAAACAACCTGCGCATTCACGCCATGGGGGATGTGGACGAGTTGAATTCCCACATTGGCCTGCTACTGTGCGAAACCCTGCAAGACGAGATCAAGGTATTGCTGATCGACATTCAACACCAACTGTTCAATCTAGGTGGTGAGTTATCCATTCCATGCAGTCCTGGGATGCCTGGCTTGGTGCTTCTCAAGCCAGAGACGGTGAGTGTGCTGGATGCTGCTCTGGTGCATTTCAACGAAACTTTGCCCGCGCTGCAAGAATTTATCTTACCCAGTGGCACACGCGCAGCAGCACAAGCCCATGTCTGCCGCACGGTCGCACGCAGGGCGGAACGCACAGTGGTGGCATTGGAAGCAAAAGAACCCTCCAACGACACACCACGCCACTACCTGAACCGATTGAGTGATTTGATGTTTGTGCTGGCGCGCACGTTCAATCGCACACAAGCCAGCCCAGTAGATGATGTCTATTGGCACAGCCAGCGCATGGCCGACGATAAAGCATCCTTCGGGGACAGCGATTCGGAGCAACAAGGTAACGCTCGAAAATCTGGAACTTCAGACTAAAATTAAATAGTGTTGGGCACACCCCACGGGTCATTCATACTTTTGCCGCACGAACCTTCGTACTTGTATAGCCATTCACATTAATTTAACGCTTATGTATCAACACATCAAAGTGCCCAGTGTAGGCCAAAAAATTACCCTTAACGCTGACTATTCGTTGAACGTACCCAACGAGCCTATCATCCCGTTTATTGAAGGTGATGGCATAGGTGTTGATATCACGCCTGTGATGATCAAGGTGGTTGATGCCGCTGTGGCCAAAGCCTACGGTGGCACGAAAAAAATTCACTGGTTGGAAGTGTATGCTGGTGAAAAATCAACTCAAGTCTATGGCCATGATGTCTGGCTACCTGATGAAACTCTGCAAGCCTTGCGTGATTATGTGGTGTCCATCAAAGGTCCACTCACCACTCCCATTGGTGGGGGCATTCGCTCGCTGAATGTCGCCATGCGTCAGGCGCTTGACTTGTACATTTGCCTGCGTCCCATTCAATATTTTGAAGGCGTTCCCAGTCCGGTCAAAGAGCCTCACAAAACCAATATGGTCATTTTCCGTGAAAACGCGGAAGACATTTACGCCGGTATTGAGTTTGAAGCCCAATCATCTAGTGCATTGAAAATCATCAAATTTTTGCAGGAAGAAATGGGGGTTACAAAAATTCGTTTTCCTGATACCTCGGGCATTGGCATCAAACCCGTGTCGCGTGAAGGCACAGAGCGACTGGTGCGCAAGGCCATTGAGTACGCTATCAATAATGACAAGCCCAGTGTGACCATTGTTCACAAGGGCAACATCATGAAGTTCACCGAAGGCGCTTTCCGCGACTGGGCTTATGCCTTGGCACAAAAAGAATTTGGTGCCAAGCTCATTGACGCAGGCCCATGGTGTCAATTCATCAATCCCAAAACGGGCAAAAACATCATCATCAAAGACTGCATTGCCGATGCCTTTTTGCAGCAAATTTTGCTGAGACCTGCAGAATATAGCGTGATAGCGACACTGAACCTCAATGGTGACTATATTTCTGACGCTTTGGCCGCCCAGGTGGGCGGCATCGGCATTGCACCTGGTGCCAATCTGTCAGACTCTGTAGCTTGTTTTGAAGCCACCCACGGTACGGCACCCAAATATGCAGGTAAAAATTATGTGAACCCCGGTTCTGAAATTTTGTCAGCAGAAATGATGCTGCGCCATATGGGCTGGATAAAAGCCGCTGACATCATCATCAATGCCATGCAGCGCGCTATTCAAAGCAAAAAGGTCACTTACGACTTTGCTCGTCTTATG
Organism: uncultured beta proteobacterium; assembly: GCA_903920405.1. Classification (GTDB taxonomy): domain Bacteria; phylum Pseudomonadota; class Gammaproteobacteria; order Burkholderiales; family Burkholderiaceae_C; genus Rhodoferax. The sequence goes on along the minus strand of CAIXMC010000307.1, from coordinate 346 downwards.
GAGGGTTCTACACAGGTAAGCTGTTCTGGATTTGGGGACGTGATGATTGATTTCATAAAACTTTAACGTGACGCAACGAAACGAAACGCCCCCACGGACAAAAAAAAGGGGGGGGTGGGCACTGGTTCAGTTCAAGTGTGGGAAGCCGAAAACCTTTACGCATACCCCAGCACATCGGCCACCGTATGCGCCACAACATATTTTGCCGCAGGCTCATTTGCAGCCAGTGCAGCAAAGTGGGCGCGACCACATTCAATTTGCGCGGCTTCACTGGGACGCAAGGCATCTGTCATCAGCGTGCCCTTGGTCTCGACTACAAAAGACAGGCGATCACCCGTCTCATGTT
>CAIXMC010000306.1 GCA_903920405.1 uncultured beta proteobacterium | reverse complement strand
CCATTTGGCTCGTCAGATTTGGGCGCACTGCGTCGTTACAAATCGCTTATGTGGCATGGCCACACCGCGCGATTTGCGCCTAGCATTGCCTCCCAACTCTGACGGCCAAATGGGGAACTTATTACTGACCACATCCTAAGCGAATAAATTCGCCGTTTCTAAAAAATGGGAACAGGTGTTGCACTGGGAGCGCCGTAATTTGTGATTTAAACCTTGCATTGCATCCCAACTTTGACAGTTAAATGAAGAACTTATTATTGACCCTATCCTAAGAAAATACTTATAGGTGATACTGAAGTCAGACCTATAAAACTCACATCACTTTGAATCGCACCCCCTCATCTGAATGTAAAAATGCTATTGACAACGCTGTGGAAAAGTTTTGAACAATATGATAGTTATCCACAGATCATTTAAAAACAAGGACTTGTTCACATTAACATGACACCACAAAAGCAGACTTATCCACTGTTGTCAAGTAAAGATAACTAATTGATTGATAATATAAAAAAAGACTTTTACACAGGTTCGTGTTATGCTTATCTACTACGATTATGTTATTTAAAATTAAATTAATATAAAGACAAGAAGTCAAATTTCATCCATCATGTCATGGGTTGGTGGTGACGTGTAATCAAGTAAGATCGAGGTGGCTGTAAAAATTTCCAATCGTTTCATTCTTCAAAGCCTTGTGGCTCAATTTTTCGACATCAAAAGTACGCAATTGCCTTGTATGACATTGGTGATCAAGACCCTTGATCTTCAAAGTGTCATGGGTGAGCTTGACCAAAATTTTGGTTCTCAAGGCGAAACTCCAGGTTTTTTTGATAATGATGTTGTGGTCATTGATTTTTTGAATGCAGAGCTTGAGACTTCTGTGTCACAGCTTCAGGCTTTACTTCACACCTTGCAGTGCTGCCATTTGCGTCCAGTAGCATTTCGATCTGCCCATACGGAGGTGGCCAAGATCATGTCAGGTTTAGGTTTATTGCCGACAGCCGCTGAACCTGTCCGACTGAAAACATCATCTTCAATCAATACGATTTCTGCCCAACCTCTGGAAATTATCAAAGAGGTCGTTAAGGAAGTTATTCGTGAAGTTCCCCTACCCGATGCTCTTGTTATCAACAGACCTTTACGATCAGGTCAAAAAGTTTATGCTCGTGGGACTGATTTGATCGTTTTATCTGTTGTGAATTCAGGTGCAGAAGCGGTGGCGGACGGTAACATTCACGTTTATGCTCCTTTGCGTGGAAAAGCTATTGCAGGTGCGAGCGGCAACACAAAATCACGGATTTTTTCTCTGTCGATGGATCCTGAACTGGTCTCTATCGCTGGCATTTATCACACGACAGATCATCCACTTAAAGATGACATCAAAGGTAAACCTGCGCAGGTTTATTTGAGCCATGATGGTCAGGATAATCTGCTTTTTGAAGCAATGAATTTATAACTATGGATAGGGTCAATAATAAGTTCTGTATTTGGCCGTCAGAGTTAAAGATGCAATGCTAGGCACAAATCGTGCGGTGTGGCTCAGCCACATCAGCGATTTGTAACGACACAGTGCGCCCAAATCTAACGAGCCAAATGCACAACTTATTATTGACCTTATCCTATATCCTTATTTTTTGAAAGAGTTTTTCATGGCAAGAATCATTGTTGTTACATCAGGTAAAGGTGGTGTTGGAAAAACAACCACAAGCGCCAATTTTTCAACAGCTCTCGCTTTGCGTGGCTTTAAAACAGCCGTGATTGATTTTGATGTGGGTTTGAGAAACCTGGATCTCATCATGGGGTGTGAAAAACGAGTTGTTTATGACTTGATCAACGTGATTCAGTGTGAGGTCAACCTTAATCAGGCATTGATCAAAGACAAAATGTGTGACAATTTGTTTGTCCTTGCAGCATCGCAAACGCGCGACAAAGATGCCTTAACGCAAGATGGTGTTGAAAAAGTATTACACGAACTCGCGGCTATGAACTTTGACTACATTGTGTGTGATTCGCCAGCAGGTATTGAAGTGGGTGCTTTGATGGCCATGCACTTTGCTGACGAGGCTTTGATTGTGACTAACCCCGAGGTTTCCTCTGTTCGTGATTCGGATCGTATCCTGGGTATTTTGGCCAGCAAAACCAAACGTGCCATCGAAGGTCAAAGGCCGATCAAGGAACATTTACTGATCACCCGTTATAACGTTGATCGTGTCAAGCAGGGTCAAATGCTGTCTGTCCAAGACATTCAGGATATTTTGCGCATCAAATTGATTGGTGTGATTCCTGAGAGCGACGTGATTTTGCAGGCATCCAATAAAGGGCTGCCGGCTGTGCATATTACCGGATCTGACGTATCTGAAGCTTACAAAGATGTGGTCGATCGCTTTTTAGGTGAATCCAAGCCTATGCGCTTTATTGGTGCTTCTAAAAAGAACTTATTTCAATTGATTTTTGGAGGTAAATGAGTCATGTTTTTTTTTAAATTTTCAGTAGGTAAAGAAAAAAAGAGTGCATGTGATGCTAAGGAACGTTTGCAATTTATTCTGGTTCATGAACGTAAAGAGCGAGGCGCTGTAGAACTGGATTATTTACCTGCCCTGCATCTTGAGTTAATTGCAGTTATTAGTAAATACATCAAAATTAACCCTGAAGACATTAAAGTTCAAAAAAAGTGGCAAGAAACTTACGAAGTTCTTGAAGTCCAGGTTGAGCTTCCAGATCATCGTTTAAATTAACTTTTACTTATCAATTTATATTTTTTAAGTGAGTATAGTATTCACTCAGATTGATATAGGTGTCGGTGGAATGACTTGTGCCTCATGTGCAGGTCGTGCAGAGCGCGCATTCCAAAAAGTTCCGGGGGTACAAAGCGCTTCGGTCAACCTGGCCACTGAATCGGCCCGTATTGTGGTTACACCCTCCAATGACATACAAGCGCGCCTCAAACGTGCTTTGCGAGAGGCAGGCTTTACGCCAACAACTGCCAGTGCTGCGGTCAATACACCTGATGCTTCAATATGGGCTGGCTTTGCGCCGGTAGCTATTGCTCTTTTTCTTTCTTTGCCGTTGATGCTCCCTATGCTGGGCAGTTGGGCAGGTTTTCATTGGATGCTACCTGCCTGGTTGCAGTTTGTATTGGCAACGCCTGTGCAGTTTATTTTGGGTGCCAGGTTTTACCGTTCTGCCTGGCATTCAGTGAAATCACTGAATGCCAACATGGATGTGCTGGTGTCCATAGGAACGACAGCGGGGTGGATTTTGTCGGTCTGGTTGTGGTTTGCGGCTGCGTCGGATGTCACGGTGCATTTGTATTTTGAAGGCTCTGCCGTCGTCATCTCGTTGGTTCTTTTAGGAAAATGGCTGGAAGCGCACGCCAAAAGGCAAACCACGTCGGCCATACGCGCATTGCATCGTTTGAGGCCAGTGACAGCGCATTTGATCAGTCTGAAAGGGGAAATCGATGTGCCTGTGGATGAACTGCTCGTGGGCGACACACTGGCAGTGCGCCCGGGTGAGCGTTTTGCAGTTGATGGTGTGGTGCTGGAAGGTCAAACCCAGGTTGATGAATCCATACTGACCGGTGAGCCGTTGCCTGTGGCGAAAGAGATGGGTCACAAGGTGACGGGCGGAACGCTCAACGGTGATGGGCGGGTGTTGGTGCAGGCGAGTGCTGTTGGGGAGCGCACTGTTCTGGCCAACATTATTCGTCTGGTTGGAGATGCGCAAGCCGCCAAGGCACCAGTGCAGCGTTTAGTGGACAAAGTCAGTGCCGTTTTTGTGCCTTTTGTGCTGCTTCTTGCAGTGATGACCGGCTTGGCTTGGTGGCTTTCTGGTCAGCCTATTGATGTGGCGCTTATCCGTGCAGTCACCGTGTTGGTGATTTCCTGCCCTTGTGCTTTGGGTCTGGCAACCCCGGTGGCTTTCATGGTGGGCACAGGGGTGGCAGCGCGCCATGGTATCTTGATCAAGGATCCACAGGCACTTGAACTGGCACAAAAGGCTGATACCCTTATTTTTGATAAAACCGGCACATTAACACTAGGTCATCCCAGTTTGGTTGATTTTCAGGTGGCCTTTGGTCAAAGTCTGTTGCCATTGTTACGCCTGGCCGCATCTTTGCAAAGTGGCAGTGAACATTTGCTATCCCATGCTGTTTTAAGTGCAGCTAAAGCCAAAGTAATGACAATATTGCCTGTTAGTCATCTTCAAGCTGTGCCAGGTAAGGGTTTGCGTGGCACAGTAGAGGGTTGCGAATATGTTTTGGGTAGCTTGAACTGGATGCAGGAATTAGGTGTGTCCCAAGATGAATTTACAGTGATGATTCAAACGCACCAACAACAAGGTGCGACGCTGGCACTGTTGGGGCAATTCACACCACAAGGTATCCAGGCTTTGGCTTTGTTGGCTTTTGCAGATCAACCCAAACCTGGAGCAGTGCAGGCTATTGCCGCCTTGCGAGAACGCGGTTTTCATATTCTGATGTTCACTGGTGACAACCGCCACGCCGCGCAAGCGATGGCTGCACGCGTTGGACTTCAACCCGATGAGGTGATGAGCGACATGCTCCCCAGTGACAAAGCAGCACAAGTGGCAGCCCTGCAAGCACAAGGCCACACAGTCATGATGGTGGGTGACGGCATTAACGATGCACCTGCTCTGGCCACTGCTGATGTGGGTATCGCCATGGCCAACGCAGGAAGTGGAACCGATGTGGCCATGCACGCCAGTGGGATCACTCTGATGCGCGGTGACTTGTCGCTGATCTTGGCAGCGTTTGATATTTCTCATCGCACCCTCTCCAAAATCAGGCAAAACTTATTTTGGGCATTTTTTTACAATGTGGCAGGAATTCCGTTGGCGGTGATGGGCTATTTGAATCCGGTGTTGGCTGGTGCTGCCATGGCATTTAGTTCGGTTAGTGTGATGGGTAACGCTTTATTGCTTAAATGGAGTACACCACGTACTAAATAATATCCTTGATATTACTCTGATTTTCCTTAAAATTTAAAATAGATACCAGATACTCTACACCAAGCCATTGCGTATGGCATACACCGTTAATTCTGAATTATTGGATAATTTTAATTTTTCAAGGACTCGGGAGCGATAGACACTCACGGTTTTAGGGCTGAGCATCAATTCCTCGGCAATGTCCGAGAGGCGTTTGCCAGAGGCAATTTTGAGCAATGTTTGGAGTTCTCGCTCGGATAAACTGGCATGCAGGCTGATATTTTCAGGTGTATTCAAGTGATCGACAAGCATTTGGGCCACTGCAGGGGTCACATACTTGCGTCCTTGTGCCACCATTCGCACAGCGGTAATCAAATCAGCGGGGTCACCGGCCTTGTTCAGATAACCTTGGGCACCGGCTTTCAAACATCGAATCGCATATTGATCTTCTGGAAACATGGAAACAACCAATACCTTAATGGGAGAATCGGTTTCACGCAGGCTGGTCAGTACCTCGATGCCGCCGCGACCAGGCATATTGATGTCAAGCACTAAAACTTCACATGCCACTGAGCGAATGGCATCCCGAACTTCAGAGTAACTACTTGCTTCGGCAGTGACCTGAATATCTACTGCTTCTTTGAGTGTGTCACGGATGCCGCGTCGCACCATGGCGTGGTCATCACACAAAATGACGTGGATCATTCGGTGCCGTCCATATTAAGGTTTTGCTGCAACGGAATACTGAGCGTGATGGATGTCCCTTGTCCTATCTGGGAGCTGATGTCTAGCCACCCTCCCACAGTTTTGGCGCGTTCCTTCATGCCCCGTAGTCCAAATGATTTTTGTTTTTCCATATCTTGTGCTGTCATACCTTGTCCATTGTCGTTAATCTCAAGTGTAAGAACATCTTCAGCGTCAGACATGTCAATTCTGACATGTGTGCAGTTGGCGTGTTTGCTGATGTTGGTCAAGGCTTCTTGAGCCGTTCTGTAGGCGACAAGCTGAACTGTTTTTGACAGTTGACCGAGTTCATGGGTCAGTGCAATCCCCGTGACAATGCCGGTACGTTTTGAAAAGTTACTGGCAAGCCATTGAATGGCGGCAGCCAAGCCTTGGTCCAAAATGGCAGGGCGCAAATTCATCATGATGCGTTGGCTGGCTTCAATTGCCTGTTGTAGCATGTCTGTGGCGGCCTGAATGTGTTCTTGCGCATCAAGCTCTGCGTTATGGCGTTTTAGCCAAAATAAATCGAAGCGAATGGCTGCCAAAGCACCGCCAATGTCATCGTGAATTTCACGTGAAATGGCGGCACGTTCTTGCTCAATGGTGCTTTGTAAGTGTTCGGCAAAACTTGCCATACGTTGTTCTGATCGGGCAAGTTCAAGGTCTGCTGCTTCTTTGGCTAGACGAATATGATGCAATTCAATGGCACGCTCAATAACGTGGTGCAGTTTACTGATGTCGTCTTTGGGTAAATAGTCGCTGATGCCAGTTTTGATGGCCGCCACAGCGGCAGCCTCACCAATGGCTCCCGACAGAAGAATAAAAGGTACCCTGATTTGTTTTTTTTGTATCAGCATCCAGGCATCCAGTGCAGTAAAGCCAGACAGCCTGTAGTCAGCCACAATGGCATCAAAATGTGCTCCTGTGATGGCTTGTTCAAAGTCGTGCAAGGTTTCAACGCGGGCAATGCTAAAGTGTCGGCCAGACTTGCGCAACGAACGCATGACCAGCGCATGATCAAGTGGAGAATCCTCAAGATGCAGCAAGCACCAGGAATCCAGGGGGTTGTATTCAATTGACATCATGCTGCATTGTCTTTAACCTGGATTCCTCAGTTGAACGCGCCTGAGTGGGCTACTGGCGGCGCGTCTGGGTAGGCGTGACGACGCTGCAGGCTACTGCCTGCAAGGAGGAACAACACCCCCAGACGTGTCACCAGTAGCTCAATCGGGTGCGTAGCGCTCTCACCCAAAGGGTGAACTCCATCAAAGTAATGAATATCAATTTTCATAACGGTTTAGTGAAAATAATAAGCGGTCAACTGAGAGCCTGTGAAAAAATCGATTTAGCCGTTCAGCGGTGATGTGCAGAAGTGCTTTATTTGCAGGAAAAACGAGTTCCAATCGTTGAGTTTCACGTTGGGAGCTTACATATTGCT
>CAIXMC010000305.1 GCA_903920405.1 uncultured beta proteobacterium | reverse complement strand
CCATCAATCACCGTGTTCCCACGCTGTAACGTGGGAACAATCAGATTTTTTCGCATCCCATTGAACTGAACCAGTGCCTGTTGGTGTAAGATGGTCATACTCAAGCACTGCATTTTGTGGTGACTCACCATCCTGAATCCGTGAGTTCAACTCGCAAAATAGCTTGTATTACCTTTAAGATCAAAAACTTACTTCAAATTGTCACACGCACCCAATGGGTGAATGCTTTAGCTTCCATAAGTTTTTGATCTGCAATTGAAAAACACAGAAATTTCAGTTTGAAGTCACGGATTCAGGAACCATGTTAAAAGGATACTGGGATGTTTCATTTGAATCTAATTTTTGCCTTTTTGCGCTGTCTTACTCTGTTTGCCGTTGTCTTCGGCACTGCCGGTACAGCTCTTGCGGTAAATAGTTACATTTACAGCACCGATGGCAAAACGGTTACAGACCTTACTACAGATCTAATCTGGACGCGCTGCGTCATGGGTCAGAATTGGGATGGCACAACATGTTCCGGTACGGCTGTCAATTATTACGGATGGGATACAGCCAAAGTGTTCGTAGGAACTGTGGTGTTGGATGGGCAGTCAGACTGGCGGCTACCTACTATTCGGGAGTTGCAGACGATTGTGGATCGGTCAGCTGACTACCCGATTGATTCAGTGGCTTTTCCGAATTCGCCTATTAACTTGTGGTCGAGCACGCTGCTTGCCGACGATTACAACAATGCTTGGATTACTCTTCCTAACTACAACTATACATATGACGATCCATATACCTGGGGCTACTATGGCGCCATTCGGCTGGTGCGTGGTCAGCCCAATAATGGCATTTTGAATGTTGCACGCCCCAACACCGACTATGTTCGTCAAAACAATGGCTCAGTGACGCACAACCCAACAGGCCTGACTTGGCAGCCTTGTGCCATTGGGCAAAGCTGGACGGGTAGCACTTGCTACGGCACAGAAAGTACTTTCACTTTGGGACAAGCTAAACTGCTTACAAGTAATTTTTCGGGTAAAACAGATTGGCGGTTGCCCACTATAGATGAACTGCTTAGTCTGGTGGATTACAGTTCATCCAAGCCTGCCATTAACACCACCTTGTTTCCCAACACATCCAGTGTGCCTTTTGCGTCCGTGTCGCCTTATTCATATTCCGCATGGTATGTCGGTTTTTTCGATGGCCGAGATTTCCACGGACCATTCCGTTTCGACGACAGGAACGCCTACCAAAGCGCGGTACGACTTGTGCGCGGTGGTAAGTCTAATGGTCCTTTGGTTTTGAATGTTAGTACCATAGGTTCAGGCCAGACAACCAGCGATGTTATGCCCGGCATTGAGTGTGGCAATCTGTGTTCTGGTGGCTTCAACTCAGGAAAAACTGTGACACTGACTGCCACTCCCGCTGTAGATTTCATCACATGGAGCGGCGACTGCTCAGGGACTTCACCCACTTGCATTGTTGTAATGGATGCATCGAAGTCAGTCATTGCGACTTTTAAGCGTACTCCCAGTGTTGCCACTTTCAACTTTATTACTGGCTGGAACTTGCTGGGCAATGGCACAGATCAAACACTCGATATTGCCTCACTGTTTGGCGATCCTTTCAATGTCTTATCAGTCTGGAAACGCAACGAAGCTGGTGACGGATGGGAGTTTTACGCGCCTGCCATGAGTGAATCAGTGCTGAAAACTTACGCCAACAGCCAAGGCTACAGCGTACTTAGCAGCATCAAGGCGGGAGAAGGCTTCTGGGTCTATGCATCTCATTCATTTTCCAAAGATTTTCCCAATGCCACGACCGTCACTGCCAATACGTTTCAATTGGGAAAACCCTCAGCGTTAAAGCAGGGCTGGAATCTGATCGCCCTTGGCGACGAATTGACACCTAGTGCATTCAATGTAGCTCTTTCCACCGAGCCACCCAATCCAAATGATGCACCTATGAACATCACCTCACTTTGGGCATGGGACAGTCAGCTTGCAAAATGGTATTTTTACTCACCAGACTTGGCAGGTCAAGGCGAAGCAGCGTTGCTGAATGAAACTATCAGCAAAGGTTATCTGGACTTTGCAAGCACTGGAAAATTACTGACTCAGGGAATAGGGTTTTGGGTCAAAAAATAGTAACTACTCAGGTCTATCTTTCTTGATAAAGTCGATGCACTTCAATAGGTTGCAAAATACGAAAAGGTGAAAAACACTGAAATTTAGTGAATATTGCTTAAATATTGGGCATTTTTACGTAAAAATTGACCGTAAGTCATTGATGTGTAAGACCTGAGTGGTTACAAAAAATAGTTGTCTGAACCAACAATAACACATCATGGGGAGCATGGTTAGTGCTGGGTATCGTTTTATGGACGAAGGCGATGATTGAAGAACGTCTGATGCTGGCACAGCACGAAAGCTACGCCAATTATCGGCAACACACTCAGCGATTTGTGCCATGGCTTTGGTGATGCGTGAAAGGGAAATATGCTTGCAGACATGCCACAGGGCTTCACTGCGTACCAACTGACCCTGCATATCAAAAGTCCCATCCAGATTGGTGTGGGGAAATTAGGGGATTGTTCTTTCGCAGCAGGCTTTTACATTTACACAGGCAGTGCGAAACGTAACATCGAATCACGTCTTGCACGACATCTGAAAAAATACAAGAAGCTGCGATGGCATATCGATTATTTGACAGTGCATACACTTGTCGAGGTAGTGCAAGTCACGCGGTCACATCAAAGCGAATGCACCCTCAACCAAGCTGTGGATGGCATTGTGCTCGTCAATGGCTTTGGATCGTCAGACTGCCACAACAGATGCAGCAGTCATTTGCGCTACCTTGGTGATTTCTTACCGGTAGCAAGCTGTCTCGATTTAGAAACGCATATCAGCAAATGGCACTGGTTCAGTCGAATGGGATGCGAAAAAATCTGATTATTTCCACGCTACAGCGTGGGAACACGGTGATTGATGCACCAGCGTCTTGAGGTCTGACGACATTCGCCCTGATGCATACCTGCTTCGGTGGCCTACCGCTGGAGCGGTAGGGGATGATTTCCATAGCAGGATAGTGGAATCCCATTGAACTGAACCAGTGCCCATCTTTAACTCTGACGGCCAAATGCGGAACTTATTGTTGACCCTATCCTAAGCAGTGATCAAACCATGAGCAAAGCAACGGCCTCAGCCAGTTTGATGCCATCCACTGCGGATGACAAAATGCCCCCCGCATAACCAGCGCCCTCCCCTCCCGGATACAAACCCGCAGTGTTGGTGCTTTGAAAATCTTCGCTGCGTACCATGCGAACAGGTGACGATGTTCTTGTCTCTACGCCGGTCAAAACGGCATCGGGCATGTCAAATCCCTTGATTTTTTTGCCAAACGCAGGCAAGGCTTCGCGCAGGGCAGCTATGGCTTTTGGATGCAGGCTATTACCTAGGTTGCAGAGCTTGACACCAGGTTGATAAGACGGAATGACAGCGCCTAATGTGTCAGAGGCTTTGTCTGCGATAAAGTCACCAACCAGTTGCCCAGGTGCATCGTAGTTGCTGCCGCCTTGAACAAAGGCCTTGGATTCGAGCTGGCGCTGTAAATTGATTCCCGATAGCGGGTGCGCAGCCAAGCCGGCCAGGACTTCCCCAGCATAGCGCTCCCCATCACCTTCGCCAAAAGCCTGTACAAAGGCGCTGGCATGTTGCGGATAGTCGCAGGGGTCAATGCCCACCACCAAGGCGGCGTTGGCATTGCGACTGTTACGTGAATGCTGGCTCATGCCGTTGGTGACCACACAGCCAGACTCGGACGTGGCAGCGACCACCACGCCGCCTGGGCACATGCAAAAGCTATAAACCGTTTGACCATTGCTGGCGTGGTGGACCAACTTGTAATCTGCAGCGCCCAACATGGGGTGACCGGCATGAAGACCCCAGCGGGCGTGGTCAATCACACTTTGAGGGTGTTCAATGCGAAAACCCACTGAAAACGGCTTGGCCTGTAGCGCCACACCACGATCGTGCAGCATGGCAAACGTGTCTCGTGCGCTGTGGCCGAGCGCCATGATGACGTGGTCGGCTTGCAGTTCATACGTTTGCCCGCTGGTTTGGTTCAAAATGGTCAAGCCACGCAATTGCCGCCCCTGCAAGTCGGTCTGTACATCAACGTCTATCACGCGCTGCTCAAAACGAATGTCGCCCCCCAGCGCGATGATGTGAGAGCGCAGGTTTTCCACCACATTGACCAGTTTGAAAGTGCCAATGTGTGGATGGGCAT
>CAIXMC010000304.1 GCA_903920405.1 uncultured beta proteobacterium | reverse complement strand
TCCGTGTATGTATGCTACCGAGGTTATAAGTATCTGGCTAACAATAACTTCCCGTTATGGTTATGCAATCTGAATCTTCTCTGCCTTCTCGGTGACAGGCTGATTTCGGGAAGTTATTGTTAGCCAGATCCTAAGCCACTTTGGCTGTCCAAGTACAGACATCCCCGCCTTTTTTCAGAACCCTTACCTAACTGTCATGGCATCCTGGCCACCCCGAATGATGAAAGAATTTTTTAGCTATAAAAAGTGCCTGTAGCCCTTATGGGATAAGGATACATTGCTATTGTTTTCTTTGTTCTTTCACGTTAATCTATTCCAGCCAACAGCAAGACGGCAGCGAGAGGATGAACAGCCTGCACAAACGGCTGACCGATGCCATTGCGGCAGGGGAAAGGGCAACTCCAGAAACAAAAAGACGACAAAGCCAAACTACCTGAACGCATAGACGTGACTGGACTTGCTGGATGACCTGTATGCCAAAGACAAAGACAAAGACAAAGACAAAGACCGAGTCGATTTGCTCTACGCTAGCTGGGTTTTATTCATGGCCACCCAAGATTGCCCCAGCGCAATGCTGGCATCTCCAGGGGAAGTACGAACAGGTATCAGCACTTGAATGCCACGCTGCTGCAATTGTTGCTTCAGCTCTAAAGATAACAAAGTGTTCAAAAAGCAACCTCCACCACATGCAACGGTGTTCAAACCTGTGACTTGCGTGGCCTGCATCACCCAGTCCACCAGACTTGCGACCAAAGTGGCGTGAAAACAGGCGGCTGCCTGATTCACATCACCCGCACGGTCAAGTTGAGCTAAAAAGGGCAGCAGATCAAGCTGATGTTTGTCGTCAATGATCCAGCCGCTTCGCAATGGTTTTGGCCAGCCATGCACTTCGATGTGACACAGGGCGGCTTGCTCCAACAAAATGGCTGCATGGGCTTCGTAGTGCTGATGTGTGCAAATGCCGAGCAAACCCACAGCAGCATCAAACACGCGTCCCATGCTCGAAGTCAGTGGGCTGTTGAAATGGCGCTGCAGCATGGCAGCCACAGTGGCGGCTGCTGGCTCTTGTAAACGTGCCGCAATCTCGGCACCGCGACCTAGTTCATAAAGCACCGCTGCTGCCATACGCCAAGGCTCACGGGCTGCTCGGTCACCACCGGGCATAGGCAATGGCCGCAAATGGCCCCATCGCTGGCACTGTGCGCCGTCCACTAGAAGGAGTTCGCCGCCCCATGCTGTGCCGTCTGTGCCCCAACCAAAACCATCGAGCGCCAAACCCAATAGGGACGCACAAAAGCCATGCTCGGCGCATACAGCCGCAATGTGCGCATGGTGGTGCTGCACCGCCAAAGTGGGCAGATCGTGCCTTTGGGCAAACGCATGAGCCGCGCGTGTGCTGTAGTCATCAGGGTGAAGGTCATGCGCCACGATGTTGGGCTTGACGGCATGCAAACTGATCATGCGTTCAACGGTTTCGTCCTGAAACTGACAACTGGCAGCGTGATCCAAATCACCCACATGGGGCGATAAAAAAGCTTCATGGCCACGTGTGACGCACACGGTGTTTTTAAGGTGTGCGCCAAAAGCCAGCACAGGCGCAAATGTGTGTGGCAGATGAATGGCTTCAGGTGCATAACCGCGACTGCGCCTAATGAATTGCAATTGCGTCTTGGTGTTCGTGTTCAAGACCCGCAATACGCTGTCATCGCATTGCGCCACAATATCACGGTCATGATCGAGTACGGCATCAGCAATGCCCGTCAAGCGGTCGATAGCCTCTGGCAGCGTACAAACAATGGGTTCACCGCCCAAGTTGGCGCTGGTCATGACCCACACGGTTGATTGTGGTTCATTGCACCAATCACACCCCCATGGACGATTGGTAGCTTCGTGAAATAACAAATAATGAATGGGAGTGGTGGGCAACATGACACCGATATGCAAAAGCCCCGGGGCCACACCCGGCAGCAAAACCTCGCTCTCCGCCTTGGCGCGTAATAAAACGATAGGACGCTCTCGACTTTGTAGCAGCGTGTGTTCCTCAGCGCTCACGTGTGCATAAGTTGCCAGGCTTGCCGTATTCGCCACCATGACCGCAAAGGGTTTGGCTTCGCGGTTTTTGCTGCGCCTGAGCCGTGCCACCGTATTAGCATTACTGGCATCACAAGCCAAATGAAACCCGCCAAGCCCTTTGATGGCCACAATGGCTCCAGTTTTCAGCAGACGCAATGTGTGTTCAATGGCATCACCTTTTATGGCATGACCTTGCATATTGAACAGCGCTAGACGAGGGCCACAGTCTGGGCAACAAATGGTTTCTGCATGAAAACGTCTGTCAGCAGGCGTTTGATATTCTGTTGCACACGCCTTGCACAAGGGAAATGCCGACATGCTGGTTTGCGCCCTGTCATAAGGCAATGCGCGTGTGATGGTGTAGCGCGGACCACAGTGCGTACAGGTGATGAAAGCATGTCGCCAACGTCGGTTGCAAGGGTTCAGCAATTCTTTCAAGCAGTCGGCACAAACGGCCATATCTGCGCCAATGGCCGTGGCGGCAGGCCCGTTCAGACTGTTTTGAATGACAAAGTCAGTCCAGGCCTGAACAGGCACGTCCTGGGCATGCACGGCATCAACTCGCGCTTGCACGGGTGCATCGGTTCGCAATCTTTGCAACAAAGCATCAAGCTGTGAGGTGCTGCCCTGGGCTGCAATTTCAACACCCAAGGCGTCATTGCGCACCCAGCCAACAAGCTGAAGTTCGTGCGCCAAGTGCCAGACAAATGGCCTGAATCCGACCCCCTGCACCAGGCCGGTGACGCGGATCAGTCGCTCTACCAAACTTTTGGCTTGAAGGTGGGTGAATTGCCAATCTCGACACATTCGCCATTTTGGCAAAGCACATACAACCCCTGTTTTTGAGCGTAGTTTTTAACGCTATCGCTCATGACCATGGCCGCAACAGCCCCCAGTGCCTGGTGGTTCTTGTAGAGCGGAAATAAACGCTTGAGCTTTTGCATTCTTTGCAGGTGATCATCCACATGTTCCTGTGTCAGTTTACTTTTGCACTCTACAGCAATCAAAGTACCATCGTTCACGACCAAAAGGTCAATCTCAATGCCTTCACCATCGCGATGCGATGCAGCTTCTGGATAAACCTCATGGACTTCAATCCCTTCTGCCTGAAATAATCGAACCACTGCCGGAGCCACCATGTGTTCTACAAACTCGCCTAGCCGATTGCCCAATTCGCCCAATTTTTTGGACAGTTGACTGAGAATAAGGTCGGTTTTGGCACGCGACTGGTCATCGCGCTCTTTGAAAAGACGTTCGGTTTCTTGAAACCTGCGGTCAGACTCCTGGAACCGACGCTCAGTTTCCTGAAACATGCGCTCAGTTTCCTGGGATCGACGCTCGGTTTCCTGAAACATGCGCCAGACATCGTCAAATGTGGGGTGTTCAAGTGTGGTCATGTAAGTCTTCCTTGTCACAATTTAAATCT
>CAIXMC010000303.1 GCA_903920405.1 uncultured beta proteobacterium | reverse complement strand
GCAAAAGTAGCGGATTTCTGGGTGCCCGGAAAAACCACGAAGTCCGCAAGAACCCTCGGGAACCCCAATGAACACGCGGGGATGGGCAAAAAAAATCCAACCGGAGACCCGGTTGGATTTTTAATCTGGTGGCGGACGGTTGACTGTCTCAGCCGCAAATTTCTGAGCCAAATAGCAATGGAGAGTAACGCTGCGGGCCATTGCGTGTTTGGATCAAATCTACGTGATCGAAGATGCAATTCGGTACCCCATCGCCCGGTAGCCCCGCTGCCGTTTATCCCACATTTTCAGCAGCGCCGGGTGACCGGCATCCACGAAATCAACAATGCGTACATCGGTCTTGGTGGCGTGCTCACGGTGCAGTCGGCCAGCGTACTGTTGCAGCGTGCCCCTCCATGACACCGGCATGGCAAGCACCAGGGTATCGAGTGGTGGATGGTCAAAGCCTTCACCGACCAGTTTTCCGGTAGCCAACAAAATGCGTGGCGCATCGGGTGGTAGCGACTCCATTTCCGAGATGACCGTGGCACGCAGCTTTTTTGACACCCGTCCATGCAGCACGAAGGGTGCTGGAACCTTGTCTGTCAACCCAGCCAAAATGGCATCCAGATGCTCAGTGCGCTCGGTCAACACCAGCACTTTGCGACCTTGATCGAACGCCACCTTGATCTCGTGGCAAATGGCCGTAGTGCGATCTTGATCGGTGACAAGGTGGCGAAACACATCCTGAATGCCAGCATCACTGGAAACTTCAATTTTCTTGAAGATGGAATGCGGGATTACTTCCAGATCGTGCGGGGCTGACTCGGCACTGGTCGCCTTGTGCCGGATCGGCCCACATTGCATAAAGATGATGGGTTGATGTCCGTCGCGCCGGATGGGTGTTGCCGTCAAGCCCAATACAAATTTTGCCTTGGTAGCTTTCAAAATCGCGTCAAACGAAGTCGCACCAATATGATGGCACTCGTCGATGATGACGTGACCGTAGTTTTCAACCAGGGCATTAACCTCACCCTGCTTCGACAAAGACTGCATCACGGCAATATCAATCTTGCCAGTGGGCTTGCATTTGCCACCGCTGATGGTACCGACCACACCTTTGCCCCGCCCAAGAAACGCTTGCAAACGTTCCTGCCATTGCTTGAGCAGATCAGTTCGATGTACCAGCACCAGGGTGTTGACACCTCGACGGGCAATCATGGCCGCAGCAGTTACGGTCTTGCCAAAGGCAGTCGGCGCGCAAAACACGCCTGCGTCAAACATTAGCATGGCGGTCACCGCCGATTCCTGATCAGATCGCAAATTGCCAGCAAATGCCACATCAATCATGTCACCGGCAAACCGTTCGTCAATCAGGTCACATCGGATACCGTTATCTTTGAGCAATTCCTGAGCAGCCTCCAAGCAGCCCCGTGGCAGGGCGATATGGTCAGGGTAATTCTGTGCGCAGCCAATGACACGAGGGATTTTCCACGTCGACAGACGCATGGCCTGTGCCGCATAAAACGCAGGATTTTGAAATGCAGCAAGGCGAATCAGTCGGTTAGCCAATGATGTCGGTAGCTTTTCTTTCTCGAAATAGATCAGATTGGCCAGCGTGACGTTCAACGCCTCAGGCATTGGCCCAACGAGTTTTTTACTGATGGCAACCGGACGCTTCCAAGGCTCCTTTAGGTCTTCGTCATCTATGAAGGTGACATCCAATGGATGCACACCACCGGTTGCACGCAGAATGGTCGGATGAATATCGTGCGCGGCCATGGGCACGATGCTGGTCAAAAATGCCCACTGGTCTGGATACGGGCACAACTCACCGTCAACAAAGACGCTAAACCCATTTTCCCGAGGGTGTTTCTGCAACGGCAAAGCAATGAGGTTTCCGAAGCCGCCCTTTGGCATGGTGTCTTGGTTGGGGAAAAGACGGTCGTACGATGTGAGTTTCAATTGCCGGGTACGGGCACAAGTGTGGCTGATGATGGCCGTGCCCAGTGCGCGTGCATCACGCGCCGGAACGGAGCAAGAGAAAAATATCCAGATATGCGCTCCGTTACCAGACCTTGAAATCTCCAGAGCAGCGGGCACGCCCAGCTCAACGCATGACTGGCGAAAAGCCAGTGCATCCGACTTCCAGTCAGCTTCGTCGAAATCGACAGCCAGAAAATTGCAGGTGTCGTCGGTCAGCAGTGGATAAACGCCAATGGTGCGCTTGCCAATCAAATGCTCGTACAGGATCGAATCCGACAAAGGGACAAGCTTTCGGTTACAGCAATCAGAACACTTGATGTTCATCTTGTTGCATAGTCCAGCAACCCAAAGGTTGGCGCACGTTGGTGAGTAGCCCGATTTGCCTTTGGATTTGTTTTCCCACCGCTCCGGAAAAACATCGGTTCGACCGCTGAAGAGACCACGAAACAACGCAACCTTCTGAGGCTTCGATAGGGACGATTCCACCGGAGTGGCCTTGACGGGAATGGGTTCCGGCGGCAATCGCCAGTCAATGCCATGCGCTTCCAACATCGCGATCAGGCGCGCATTTTCAGCCAGTGCTGCGGTCAGCAGACTGGCATCAACCGTTGGCGCTGTAGTGGGCAAGACATCCATTGGCTACATTCCGTTGTCGCCAGAAGTTGGTTTACGCGCCGATTCGGTTTGACCGATCAATCGGTCAAAATCACTCTGAAACAGCCGATCCTGAACGATGCGGTATTTCTCGAACTCGCTCTCAGCATGCGCCTTGGCGATTTCTGCGGTGACCTTGCCTGCGTCCTGTAGCACTTCGCGGTCCCAGAGTCTCAAGAAACCGCCCAGGCGTACCTCCCAATCTTGCATGGTCATGGGGATGCGGCGCATGGCTTGAAGCTCTGCCATGTCGAGGTAGGCGGAGACTATCCGCTGCATCTGTGCCAATTCGAACTCCGATAGGTAATTCTTGGCGATGGAGACATCGTATTTGTGGATTTTCCCGTGGGGTGCGCCATCCCAACTGGTCAGGCCCATGTTTTCCTTTTTGTGATCCGCACGATCCACAATGGCTTCCGCCGCTGTCTGGCCGTGGACCGCGTAGTGCAGTTTGTTTTGAACCGCCGCAAAAAATCGCTTGGTCGCCGTGGCCGTTGGGTCATAGTCCAGTGAGGTGGAGTAGATGTCGGTGATCTTCTGATAAAACCTCCGCTCGGAAAGCCGGATCTCCCTGACCTTTTCCAGTTGGCGCTCGAAAAAATCAACGCCCAAGATGCTGCCGCCGTGTTTCAGCCGGTCCACATCCATGGCCCAGCCCTGAATCGTGTAATCCTTGACGATCTGGTTGGCTCACTTGCGGAATTGCACTGCACGTTCATTTTCGATTTTGAAGCCAACGGCGATGATGGCTTGCAGGTTGTAGTGTTCGACCTTGTGCTGAATCTCCCGGTCGCCCTCGGTTTGAACCATTAAGTACTGCTTAACAGTTGCCTCGCGCTCCAACTCGTTGTCGGCATAGATGCGCTTCAAATGCTGGCTGATGGCTGGCACCGACACATCGTAGAGCGTGGCCATCATCTTCTGCGTGAGCCAGAGGTTTTCATCTTCGTAGCGCATTTCCACGCTGCTTTGCGCGTTGCCAGTTGCGGCCACAAAGGTCAGGTATTCGGCCGCCGACGAGCGGACGATGGAGACTTCATTTTTCTTAGAAGTATTCGACTGTTTACTCAAGCAGTCATCTTTTTCTCGTGTACGGACTGACTTTTTACCGTCGTTCATGGCGTAACTCCTACTGCGCATTTCGCCTTGATGAAATTAAACATCGGGCGAAAAACTTCAAAGCAAGCCGAGTCGAGGCTGGGAACGATTAACGCGTTGTCTGGTACTTGCAAAAGAAAAGTGTGCGCATTTTTCCCATCAATCTTTCTGCACAATCCAAGGGCTATATCAGTTACTACGTGGGTGCCACCCAAATTTCGCCAATCATCATAAGCATCATCAAAATCAAAGAGCGCAAAGAATTGCTTATTTGGATAAGTTGCGAATACCTCGTTTCGAGCAAGTAAGGTTCTTATAAAGCCCCTATCAAACGCGTCTTGAATGAGTATTGAAATATCTTCATCCGGGTAAAGTTTTTTATAAGCCGAATTTAGAATGCTGACGTCAGAAGGGCCTTCGACGAACAAAATCGGCCTTAATGATGAGCGAATTACATTATCGATTTGCAGCTTACTTTCATCCTCCGAGTACTGAATAAAACTATCTGAAAGTTCGTGTATCACGTCCTTCTTCGATCGTTTGAAGCATGAAACTGTCGAATTTTCTATCTTGAATAAGCTGATTTTTTGCGCTTCGAGGGGGCACAAGGTGGCTGCGCTGTGACTGCTCATCAAAACATGGGTCTTGGCTGCTGCATCTGTGATGTCGAATACTTGCCGCAGGAAATTAAACTGCCATTCCGGGTGGAGAAAGGCATCCGGTTCATCTAGCAGGATGAGGCAATTTCGGTCTTTGAACAGTTCGACGATGGAGTAGATGTAAACCGACTGAAACTGGCCATCGCTGAAATGGGCGATGCTGGCATCAAAACCGCCGGCCAAGGTGAGAGGGACAGCGATGTCGGCGAGCATGCCCAGCGTTTTCAGGTTGTCGAACTGGCGGAAAATATCCGAGACGGTTTCGTTAGAAAATTTCTGCTGAAGCAGCTCAATATTTATTGGGATGTTGTACTGATCGCTTTCAGCGCTATAAACGTTGCCATGATTGAATTCGCCCTTGACGCAAGTGACGAGTTTGTTCAAGAAATCTCGTGTTATGCCGTCGGCACCCCAGTAATGGGTATGCTGATCGAAATTCTCGATGCCTTCCACGTCCAGTGCCTTCAGAGCCCCTGCCGCAAAAGCTGGGCGTTTAAGCACCAACCGCACATCCGAACCGACCGCTTGGATGCCGAGCTTCTGGCAAACGAATTGCCGTGCCTTGTTATCGTCTGGCTGTATTAGTAAAACCGCCAGCAGCAGTTGCTTGTATTCCGGCCCGATACCAATAAAGCGACGACTTTCGTTAGCGTTGGCGCCTTTGATGCGCTTGCTGAAATCCACCTCGTATCGTTGCACCAAGCCGGATACGGTGTCGTTGTGGCCGGAGTAATAGATCAGGACATTGTCGGGAAGCGATGTATCGCCGATGGTCTTGCGCGCTTTGCCATTGACACTGAGCTTGCCAACTTTCCAGGCGATCTCCGTTTCCGTTCCTCTGATTTCATACTTCACGGTGTACTCGAAGCCGATTTCCCCCTTGTTGTCGAATTCATAGAGGTGGCGAAATATCTCGATCATGGCATCAAACAGATTCGATTTCCCGCTACCATTTTTGCCGACGAAAACATCAATGAAGCTTCCGCCATCGAAACTGAGCGTGAAGTTTTTGAGGTTTTTGTACTGGCTTATAAAAACTGATTTCAGGCGCATGGCAATCCACTCACATTTGCGCCATTACGGAATTTAGCAGTTCGCTTTGTTTTTCAATGCCGCAGTTAAACTGAGCCTCAAGAACATCACACAAATTCAGGATCTGCTCAATTTTCGTAACGATACGATTTTGTTCTAAGACAGGCGGTAACCCGACGATGATCTCTCCGATGGTTCCTTGGCTAATTGCAGGAACCGAGGTTCCGGCTTGATACTTAGAAAAGTCGAACGAAAGTAGAAGCTGATAAGCCCACTCGAAATTAACTTCGCTTGATGGTTTTATGCCCAAACAGTTGTTATCGATCACTGTGCGCTTTGTCAGAATTCGCCTTTTGTTTGTTGCAATCGCTCCTCCAATCTTTGGAAAAATTATCGTTCCTTCTTCTAGAATATTTAATCTGTGCTCCCTCGCCAACTCATTTGAAATAGTGTTGTTGACAGATGTTATATACCTTTCATTTCCCGGCAAATTCATGTCACTTACTTTGCACAAGAAGATATCTTGGGTCTGATCCCCTTGAATGCTGTGAGGCAACCCAGAACCAATACCCCATGTCCCAACCTCGATTAACCTTACCCAATGCCATCCATTGGGTAAGAGATAGGGTGCTTCGTCCAGATTTATTTTTGAAGTAGGCTTTGGTGACTTAATTCGTCCTTCTTCTACGTGCCTTCTCTTTTCTGTCTGAATATTTTTCAGTAGTTGGATTGCCGGCACGTCTGCTGGATCTTGCGCAACCAGCTTCCCTTGTAAGGCTAGTGTCCGAATCAGTTCTCGTAGTCTCTTGAATCCACCAGGTGCAGTAAAGGCGGTGTTAAAAGTCAGGTCAAGCAATTGCCGCATTTCCCCACTAAGTGCCGGCAAGAGTTCACCCCTGATAGCATTCAGTGCGACGGAATAATTCTTAGATATTCCATTGAAATCGTCCATCAGTGTTGCTGGCGTGCTGTGAGTGAATAGAAATTCGTGCGGGTTCTTGCAGTCCAGGTTGTAGTTGCGCGCGGCGATGTCAGCAGCGGAAATCTTCCAAGCGTTTTCGGTAGTCTTGCGGCCATTGCGTGTAAGCCCACCCCACCAGGATTTTTCCAGATCGAATTCTTTTATATCTAGTGTCTGACCGAAAACCCTCGGTTTTTTAAAAAACCCGCCACCTGATTTACAAGAAAACAACCTTTACCCGATATTCCCATTACATTGTTCTTTATTTCAACACTTTTTTGCCTATTCAAAATTCTAAAAAAGAGTTT
>CAIXMC010000302.1 GCA_903920405.1 uncultured beta proteobacterium | reverse complement strand
TGCAAACGGCTCCCACGCGCTAACCTCACTAAATGCGCTCACAGTTAACGGTGTGGCACGACAATGGCTGCAAAACCGTAGATTTGACCTTACTTGGGCAGCCAAAGCGGCTTAGTCAATCGTACAGGTCGAAAAATTTTACAAATCAGTTTGTAACCAAGACATGCCTTGTTGAGTGACGGAGCATCAAGCGCAGGAGTTAAAAAAAAACGGGTTTTCAGGCATCCACCCTGCAAACCCGTCGTTACATCCAATAACGTATCAAAAATCCTGCCTCATCTGTTTTTCTACTTAAGCAGTGCCATCACACCTTGTGGCAATTGGTTGGCTTGCGCCACCATCGCGGTACCCGCTTGTTGCAGAATTTGGGCGCGTGACAGGTTGGATGTTTCCATCGCAAAATCTGCGTCCTGAATGCGTGAACGCGCTGCGCTGATGTTTTCAGTGTTGATTTGAAGGTTGGCAATGCTTGATTCAAAACGCGATTGCAAGGCACCAAAGCCGGCACGCTGACCGTCAACAGCATTGATTGCGGAATCGACAATTTTCAAGGTACGGGTCGATCCACTGGTGGTTGAAATATCGATGCTGCTGACCGCATTCAACGTGGATGTGTAGGGTGGCAGCACAGCCAGAGAAGAAGTCGAATCACTACCGAAAGAAAATCCTTTATCTGAATTAAATTCAAGCGTGCCTCGTGAAACCACCTCATTCCCAGGAACTATCCCTGTTGCTGCTGAAGCAAACGTGTCCACCCCATTGTCAGCCGACGCTCTGGCATCGTAAGCCGCCAGACTGATAGTGTTCGCGAGTGAATTGTTGGTCATCTTAATGTCATCACCTGCATCGTTGTACAAAATAAGCCCGTTTGAGGTGCTGTTGAGTTTGGCTGTAATTCCGGTTTGTGAAGACACATCGTTAAAGGCTTTGACTGCTTCAGCCAAACCTGCTGAGGTATCGGTGGCTGACACATTAAAAGTAATGTTGGAGTGTGTCGTGCTGCTACCGATCACGGCCAGAGCGTAGGGACCGCTGGCTTCGGGCTTGAACTCACTCCAATTGCGTGCCACCGCAGTGACTCCAGTGACATCAGCAATGGCGTTAAAAGTGGCAGCCGCTGTGGACGCAGTATCACTGGCTGTCAGATTAACCGTTTGGGTTTTCAGACCATTGACCACTATGGATCCCTCCAACGAAATCAAAGGGTTGGTTAGATCGACTGGTGCAGGACCTTCGAGGGCTGAGATGAGGGCTGACTGTGCCAGTTGTGCGCCATACACGCTGGTTCTAAAGTTGCTGGTGGTTGCCGTAATGGTCTGATTGGCATTGGCACCCACCTGAAAGGTGGCCGATCCTAAAGAACCATCCAGAATATTGCGACCGTTGAATTGGGTGTTGGTGCCAATGCGGTCCAGCTCCGTGAGCAATTGTCCTGTTTCTGCTTGCAGCGATTTTCTGTCGGCAGCGGTGTTGGTGTCATTGGCCGACTGAACCGCCAGTTCACGAATGCGTTGCAACATGGTGCTGGCAGAATTCAGTGCGCCTTCAGCCACTTGTGACAGTGAAATTCCATCGTTGGCGTTGCGTGTGGCTTGGATCGATCCACGAATTTGTGCCGTCATACGGTCTGCAATGGACAAGCCCGCAGCATCATCCTTGGCGCTATTAATCCGCAGACCCGATGACAAACGTTGCATCGAGACTGACAATGATGCCTGAGACATCGATAAATTTCTTTGAGCGGTAAGCGAACTGATATTGCTGTTGATAATTGAGGCCATGGCGAAACTCCTGAAGCGGTTGAATGGATGTCGCAGCCGATTGAAAATCCTGCGTTTGGGCAGCCCATCACAATCAGTAACGATGGGCGAATTCTGGAGAAATCATTGATTTGCATAGCCCGCATAAGCGCCACAAAACGAGCCTATTTCTATCTATTGAAATCACTGTTCTGGTGACTGCTGCCAGAAAAATAGTCGGGTTAAAGCCTGTCAAAGCTACCGTTTATTTTGATTTCACAGTACCGAGACGCTAAAGTTTTTTCACCAGTACCCGAAAATAAAACTTAACGGGCTTTATTTCAAGGTTCGTCGTCCGGCCTACGCTGATCAGGCGTTTTGGTCATGGTGGCCAGCAGTTGTGCTGGCTGTTTGGATCGGCGTAAAAGCCGGATTTAGCAAGTTACTTTAGGAGTTATCAAAATGGCCTCCACCATCAACAGCAATATTCAATCGTTGACTGCACAGCGCAATCTGTCGTCGTCGCAGACATCACTGTCAACGTCCATGCAACGCTTGTCGTCAGGTTTGCGCATTAACAGTGCCAAGGATGATGCTGCCGGCTTGTCTATCAGTGATCGCATGAGTGCGCAAATTCGCGGTTTGACTCAGGCTGCACGCAATGCCAACGACGGTATTTCGCTATCTCAAACAGCAGAAGGTGCTTTGAATTCAGCAAGCACCATGTTGCAACGTGTTCGTGAATTGGCAGTTCAATCAGCCAACGACACCAATACAGCCGCTGACCGCAAAGATCTACAAGCTGAAACAGGGCAACTCTTGTCTGAACTGGATCGCATCGCTACAACGACGCAGTTCAATGGACGCAATCTGCTGGATGGTTCTCTGGGTTCATCTACTTTTCAGGTTGGTGCCAACGCCCACCAGACCATTACGTCAACGACAAGCAGCTTCAGAACCAGTGTCTATGGCGCTCAGTTGGCGCAGTCCAAACTTGTAGAGGCTGGTGCCGCAGCGACCACGTTAGTAGGGGCTGTTCAAATTAATGGAGCAAAGACCGCAGACGTCACACTGCTTGACACTGACACTGCTGGCACTGCTGCTGACAAAATCAACTCGAAAGCTGGCTCTACCGGTGTGACTGCATCAGCTAGAACCGTGGCCGAGCTCAATGTGATGGCCATTGGAAATTATTCTTTGGCTATTAAAGGCGATGACACGACCACTGCATCCTACATCAAATTTAATGTGACAGCAACCAGCACATCTGATGGGTTAAAGGAGGCTGTCAGTGCTTTCAATAACGTATCTTCACAGACTGGCGTCACTGCCAAACTCAACTCGGAATCTACCGGTATCGTACTGACAAATGATGCGGGCGCCAATATTGAAATCACGAATAGCTCTGATACCGCTGGAAATGATGTCACAGTGGCAGCATATGATGCGCAAAGTACAGTAGACCCTTTGAAAAACACAACCGGTGTCGACCACCTGTTCGGCGCAGCCGCAAATGCTGCCGCAGCGGGTGGTGTAGCAGTATCACAGGGGTCGATCGAATTTAATTCAGACAGTGGCTTTTCCTTTGGTAGTACTTCAAGTTCTGCTCTGGTGACGGCATCAGACGCATCCACTTTGAATGCGGTCAGCAGCATTGATATTTCAACAGTTTCAGGCTCTACCAGAGCACTGAAAGTTGTCGATTCAGCCTTGGCTGCGGTGGATGGTCAACGAGCCAGATTTGGTGCCTTGCAATCGCGCTTTGAATCCACCATGTCCAATTTGGCCAGCAGCACTGAAAACCTGAGTGCAGCACGTTCGCGTATTCAGGATGCTGACTTCGCCTCTGAAACCGCCAATTTGTCTCGCGCTCAGATTTTGCAGCAGGCAGGTACTGCCATGGTGGCGCAAGCCAACCAATTGCCGCAAGGTGTGCTCGCACTCATGCGTTAAGACAAAAGAGTAGCGTTTTCAACACAAGGTGGTGACTATTCGGCGATGGACTTTTTGTCCATCGCCGTTGTTTATTGCTGACACTATCTTAAAAAGCAGGCTTTATTGGAGTTTCAGTGGGAGAGTTTTAGTTTCATAATCAGACTTTTGAATTCATGAGGAGGCCATCATGGCTAGCATTACCTCTGTAGGCATTGGCAGTGGGCTCGATGTCAACAGCATCGTGACGCAGTTGGTTGCACTGGAAAAAAAACCACTTGAAACACTTCAGACCAAGGCAACTTCCATTGAAGCGAAGGTATCGGAGTTTGCAAAAATTCAAGCACAGTTTGCAGCCCTGACCGATGTGGCCACACGGATTTCCAATGTTTCCACTTGGAGCGCCAGAAGTTCCACCAGTTCCAACAGCAGCGCTGCCACCATCACAGCCAGCGCAACGGCAGTCGCCAATACGTTCAGTCTGGATGTGGATCGATTGGCATCCAAGCAGTCTCTTTCATCTGCCACCATGGCAACCGGCAAATTGCTTGGCGCAGGCACACTCAACATACAACTGGGCACCTGGAATTCAGATGGAACATTCGCAGCAGGCAGCGCATCAGCCGTCAGTGTGGATGTCGAAGCCACGGACACCCTGGCAGCCATCGCTTCCAAAATCAGTAAGGCCAATGCGGGTGTGAATGCTTCAGTGTTTAACGATGGTACTAGTGACCGTTTATTGGTACAGTCCAAAAACACAGGTACAGCAGCGGGTTTTCGTATTCAATCTGCCGATGCCACCATGGCTGGTCTGGTGTTTGACAAGGAAGCAACCAAGCAGTCTCTGTCGTCTTCCGCCATTCCTGTGGGCACCCAACCTGGCGCAGGCACACTCAGCATACAACTGGGCACCTGGAATTCAGGTGGAACATCGTTTACAACAGGCCCTGCAGCCGTCAATGTGTCGATCTTGAACACTGACACCTTGGCATCCATCGCTACCAAAATCAGTTCATCCAATGCGGGTGTGACCGCTTCAGTGTTCAATGACGGCACTGATGATCACTTGTTGATACAGTCAAATAGTACAGGTGAGGCAGCAGGTTTTCGTATTCAATCTGCCGATGCCACCATGGCTGGCTTTGTGTTTGATACAGAAACCAGTCCTGGCACAGGCATGGCAGCATCCGGCAACCCCGTGCAGTATGGACAGAATGCAGCAACAGGTATGGGTACATCCGACAGCCCTGTTCAGTATGGGCAGAATTCCGCAGCGCGTATTAACGGTCTGGCGGTTACATCGGCTACCAACACACTGGCGAATAATTTTTCAGGTGTCACCATCGAGTTGCTGGCGACCACCACCACCAACTTTGGTTTGTCAACAGAAACCAAGTCACCGATCAGCATGGTGGTGAGTGAAGATGTCAAGCCTGCCGTGAAAAACATTTCTGACCTGGTCGATGCCTTCAACGCCCTGAACAAAACGTTGAAGGATTTGACCAAGTACGACGCAACAACCAAGGAAGCCGCTTTGTTTCAGGGTGATTCCATGGTGGCTGGCATGCAAAACGTGTTGCGAAGTTTGGTCGGATCGACCAGTAAAGGGGCGACATCGCAGCGTTTGGCCGACATTGGTCTTGAGCGCCAGCTCGATGGGTCGCTGAGCATCAATACGTCCAAATTAGCCACGGCAGCCAACAATGGCACCACACTGCAAGAGCTTTTTACAAAAGACAATGGCAACGCGCTCACCAATGGATTTGCCTTGAAATTTGCGACCTTGGGCAAAGGGGTGGCTGCCACGGGTGGTTTGGTGGCCAACAAGGCTGCATCGCTCCAAAGTTCATTGGATAAAAACGCCAAAGAGCAAACCAAACTCAATGATCGTGTAACATTGTTCGAGGCTCGTTTGCGCAAACAATATACGGCGTTGGACGTGCAAATGTCCAAACTCACTGCACTCAATTCTTATGTGGCACAGCAAGTAACCTTGTGGAACAAATCAACCGGTTAGCCATTGGAACAAGTAGGCAAAAATTGCTTGAGTTTTTTTCTGAAATGTCGATAAATCAATCATCAAACCAAATGGAAAATGCGATGTTTACTTCAGTCAGTTCACGTTCCGCCTTGGCTTACAGGCAAGTTAGTGTGGAAACAAGTGTTGCCATGGCCAGTCCACATCAGTTGGTCAATATGCTGTTTGAGGGATTGTTGGTAGCCATCGGTGCTGCGCGTGTCGGCCTTGCCAAGAGCAACATGGTCGTCAAGGGTGAAAACATCATGAAGGCTGTTCGCTACATTGACGAAGGCCTCAAGCCTGCGTTAAACCTCAAACAGGGTGGT
>CAIXMC010000301.1 GCA_903920405.1 uncultured beta proteobacterium | reverse complement strand
CGCGTGAGCGTCAGAGATACCGGTATTGGCATGAGTCCCCTCCAGCAGTCACAGTTGTTTCAGGCCTTCAACCGTCTGGGACAAGATGTCGGCAGCGTGGAAGGCACCGGCATTGGCCTGGTGGTCGCCAAACAACTGGTGGAACTGATGGGCGGCAACATCGGCGTGGAAAGCAGCGTGGGCAAAGGCAGTGTATTTTGGTTCGAACTTCCCTCTGTGGCAGCACCTGTGGTGGGTATCGAGAGTAGCGTCAAGACCATGGAACTGAGCGCCTCGCCCGTGTCAACCCATATGCATACCCTGCTGTATGTGGAGGACAACCCGGCCAACATGACGCTGGTTGAGAAAATCATGGGGCGCTACCCCTCCATCCGCCTACTGACGGCGACTAACGGCGAAACTGGCATCGCGCTGGCCCGCGAAAGTTTGCCAGATGTGATCTTGCTAGACATCAATCTGCCTGGTATCAATGGTTTTGAAATATTGAAGCTACTGCGCAAAGACCCTGTCACCATGCACATTCCAGCCTTGGCCATCAGTGCCAAAGCCATGCCCAACGACATCAAAAAGGGCAAAGAGGCCGGCTTTTTGCGTTACCTCACCAAACCCATCAAGGTTGATGAGTTCATGGATGCCATCAACGCGGCGTTGAAGTTAACCGAAGAAAACAGACCGTGATCAGGCCACCCCGGAATGGCAAATTATCCAAAAATAAATTATTAGGTGATATTTTTGAAAAAAGCAGGAGAGGTCTGATGGACATTTTTCATGCCAGTATTCTGATCGTAGACGATGAGCAAGCCAATGTTGTTCTGCTGGAGCGCGTGCTGCACAGGGCAGGCTATACGTCCGTCGCCTTCACAACCGACCCCGCAGCAGTGCTTGAGCTGCACCGCCAAAACCAATATGACTTGATATTACTGGACATCCAGATGCCTGGCATGGATGGTTTTCAGGTGATGGACGGCTTGCATGAGAGCAAGGCAGGAGGTTATCTGCCAGTGCTTGTGATCACTGCCCATTTAAGCCACAAGCTGCGTGCATTGAAGGCCGGGGCCAGGGACTTCATCAGCAAGCCGTTTGAAATCCCAGAGGTGCTGGCGCGGGTTCGCAATATGCTGGAAGTGCGACTGTTGCAAAAAGAACTGCGCTGCCAAAACGACAGATTGGAGCAACGTGTGCAAGTGCGCACTGCAGAATTGCGCGAAGGTTATATTGAAACCATTTTCACCATGACCCGCGCCGCCGAATACAAGGATAAAGACACCGGATCGCATGTGCAGCGCGTCAGTTTCTACAGCCACGCTCTGGCTTGTACTTTGGGCATGGATAAAGAATTTGTGGACATGATCTTTATTGCCAGTCCGATGCACGACATAGGCAAAATTGGCATCCCTGACCATGTCTTGCTGAAACCCGGTGGCTTCACGCCTGATGAGTGGGCGGTCATGACATCCCATGCAGAGATGGGGGCCAAAATTCTGGGCATCAGCAATTCGCCTTATCTCAAAATGGGAGTCGAGATCGCGCTTGGCCATCATGAGCGATGGGACGGTGGCGGCTACCCTTATGGCCAGAAAGGCGAGCAGATTTCACTTGCGGCACGCATTTTGAATATGGGCGACATCTATGACGCGCTGCGAAGCAAGCGTCCCTATAAACCGGCCTTGGACCATTCAACAGCGTTCAAAATCATAACCCTGGGTGACTGCCGAACCCGGCCAGAGCATTTTGATCCGGCCATTTTGGCGGCATTTTTGCAAAACCACGCGGCTTTTCAGGACATCTTTGAAACGGTCAGGGGCATGGACCCGACTGCTGCATGTTCATGCCCCTTGCCAGGTTATGACCCCTTCAGCCTCCTGACGTAGCGCTCGGCCTAGAGCTTCCAGAGTTTGCAGCAGGGTGGGCAGGGGTTTTTTCCAATTTCCACGGCCTTTGAAGCTCATCTCTATCGGTGACAGGGGCAGGGCGGTGTTGGCTTGGGTAAGCGTTTGAGCCAAGGCACTGATTTGTTCAGGAAGCGTGACAGGCCAGGGGAGTTTTGCTATCAATTTTGGATTTATTTTTAAGGGGCAAATCGACCTCTAGCCCTTGCTGTGCTTGCGTAGATAGCTCTTGTTTTAATAGCTTGTTTTCACTCCAACCGTAGGCTGCCAGCACGGCAGCACCCTATCCTTAAGTATCTAGGCTTCCCATTTAAGGCGGGACAAATGCAATATCAATGGGTTACGTTTGATTCGCTCACGTGGTTTTCTTGGCAGGGGAAGCTCACCCATTTGGTTGATTAGCCGTAACAAGCGCATGCAACTGACTTCATCCCTGTCCCGCCTTAAGTGG
>CAIXMC010000300.1 GCA_903920405.1 uncultured beta proteobacterium | reverse complement strand
CCTGCGCTTGTTACGGCTAATCAGCCAAATGTGTGAGCTTCCCCTGCCAAGAAAACCACGTGAGCGAATCAAACGTAACCCATTGATATTGCATTTGTCCCGCCTTAAGTGGGAAGCCGTGTTTTTGTTTGACGCCTTTGTGCAGCGGCACGATATTTTGCCCATGACCTTCGACATAGCCCGGCGTGCGGGTGATTTGCGCGGTCAATTCCAGGCACGTGGTCAAACTCGCACCCAGGCAGATATGTTGATAGCAGCCACCGCTCAAATTCATGCACTGACCGTCGTCACCCGCAATGTTCGTGATTTTGATGGTTGCGGTATCGGTGTTTTGAACCCTTTTGCCGTTCAGGAACGGTCTGACTTGACGTGAAATGGCCGCCGAGGTCGGTCAGTTTCACTAGCCGTGCGACCGTCATACCCGTTGAAATTTTCAATCATTGTTACATGCCTTTTTGCCCTCTAGAGCGCATGGATACTGCGTAGTCTGCTATTAAAACAAATGCATTATGAGCAAAGCGTTACCGCAGATGCGCCCGCAACGCCTTGCGTTATTGGCAAAATGGTGAAAACTCACCCCACCAATTCCATCAACTTTCCATACCCATCCACCACGTCGTACTTCACCCTATCTGAGGTGATTTTGGCGAAGAATTTACGCGCGCATTCAATTTTGCTTTCCTCGATTTTTCGCAAGTCCATGCTGGACATGCTGCCCTTGGTTTCAGCCACAAAATAAACGTGTTTGACTTTGCCTTGATGGAAAGCAATAGCCCAATCAGGGTTGTAGTTGCCAACGGGTGTGGGGATAAAAAAGCCGCGTGGTAATTTGGCATAAACCACCACTTCGGTGCTGGCATCCAGGTCTTTGACAAAGTCACGCTCAGTTTTAGAGTCGGTGAACACATAGTCGTAAATGTGATGGCTCGTCTTGACTGCCTTGCTCAAACCATCTTTGAGCTTTTCCTGGGTGAAGATGTCTAAATCGTAAGCATCACCAGTTGGATCGTAGGCAATGTGTTCGACGATCACTGTGGCTTTTTGTTCGTTCATCAACCGGGCAGCTTTTTGCATAAAGTCTTCCGGGTTGACACGGTACTGGCCAAACACGGCTGGTGTGATGCCCTGCAATACCGCAGCCACGGTCACTCGTGTGAGCTGTGTTTCACCGGCCAAGCGGCCCATCAGGTCGTACTTGACGGCTGAATGCGCTGATGCACGGTGAAAATCTGTTTTCGACGTCATCACCTTGAACGATTCACCCTGCTGGATGGCATCCAAAGTGGCATCATCAGTTTGTTCACCCACCACCACGGTGTACTGCATGGGACTGACCTTGAGTTCCTTTTCCAAGGCTGTCACGCATTTGGCAACCAGTTCTGGTGTATCAAAATGTACTGTGTAAGCCGCTTTTTTGTTAATGCGACGCCACAGTTCCTTGAACTCGGCCTTCTCAAAGTTGGCATTGAGCAAATTTGTTTTTTCATTGCGGTCATCACTTGGCAATGGCAACTGGGCATCACTGAATACACCATCGATCAGACTGAAGACCTGTTCAGAGTAGGGCGTCAATTCAGGCGGTAAGGCTGCAAGTACACCGTCCTTTTTTGCTTCATGATAGGTCACTGAAATTTTGTCGTTGCTGTCGGTGTAGTCGTTCCTGGCGAGGTAACGGTAAATCTGTTTCGCCCATTGCGGTGTCACTGCGATATCACCGGCTTCTGTTTTTAACACCTTGCCAGTGAAATAGGCGGCATCTGCAATACGTGGCCGCTCTGACAAACTTTCGCTCATGTCGCGTTGCAAAGCCGTTACAAAATCTTTGTAACTTTCGCTGGCCACAACGGTCAGCACATTCACTTGATGCACCGTGG
>CAIXMC010000299.1 GCA_903920405.1 uncultured beta proteobacterium | reverse complement strand
TGCCAATGCCAACCAAACCATCATGGCAACCACTAGCAACTTCAGAACCAATGTATATGGTGCCCAGTTGGCCCAGTCATCAGCCACCGGTGTGCCAGCCGGTGCAAAGGTAGATTTGGCGGGTGAAGTGGTTGTGAATGGGGCGCAACCCATGACAGTCACACTCGATAGCAATGACACTGCGGCCACGGCTGCTGCAAAATTTAACGCGGTGTCTGATGCGACCGGGGTGAGTGCTGTTGCCCGCAATATGAGCGAATTTAAGGTGATACCAGACGCGGGCGGCTCTGCGTTTGCCTTGGCTATCGAGGGTAATAGCGGGTCTCCATCCAATATCACTTTTAACGTGTCCGCCAGCACGTCTGCTGGACTGGCTGAGGCGGTGAAAGCCTTCAATGACGTCTCTTCTCAGACGGGTATCACGGCCAAGCTGAACCAATCATCCGATGGTATTGTTTTGTCCAACGAAGCGGGTGGCAATATCAGCATTAAAAACAACTCGCCTTCGGCATCGGTCACCTTGGCAGCTTACAACGCCAATGTTACAGCCAACGGCGGAACTGACGCAAATGGGGCAACAGTGGCCGCTGGTACCGTCACTTTCGGTCCGGCTGCTACTGCTTCTGTCGGCGGTGAGGCTATTTATTCACAAGGCACCCTTGAATTCAGCTCTGACAAAGGATTTTCTTTTGGTCAACCCACCGGCACGGCCTCTGTTTTGGTGGACCCTACCACCACAGTATCAACACTGAACTCAGTCAGTTCCATTGATATTTCAACCGTGACGGGTTCTACTCGGGCACTGAAAATTGTGGACTCTGCACTGACGGCGGTGGATAGCCAGCGTGCCAGCTTTGGTGCATTGCAATCGCGCTTTGAAGCGACCATTTCCAACCTGCAAATCAACACTGAAAACCTCAGCGCATCACGTTCACGCATTCAGGATGCAGATTTTGCGGTGGAAACTTCTAATCTGTCACGTGCACAGATTCTGCAACAAGCAGGCACGGCGATGGTGGCACAGGCGAACCAGTTGCCACAAGGTGTGATGTCACTGCTCAAATAGGGTCATACCGCCAGCCTAACGGTAACCGTATAGACCAATGCCTTGTAGGTCGGACTTCCATTCGACCTACGAAGCTGTTTTTCATCATTCTGGGTGGGGTGCGATTTAAAGTGGTGTGGCATTCTCTGTGGCTTGTAGAAGCCGCTTCTACGGCGGGCAAGATGCCCGCGCTCCCAGAGGTGAGTCTCGTTTAGTGTCGGTGCAATGTCCACATCACTTTAAATCGCACCCTTCGGGGTGATTTGACAAGCCATGACAGTTAGAAGTTGGTTACCATCTACAACCAGACACTGGCCCATTTGAAACAGCGACTCAGGTCGTTTTTAATCGGTATTTTTAACAATGACTTCATCGCGACAATCTCTGGTAGTAGAAGGCTGGCGAGAAATAAACCATTCGTTTGCACTGGTCAATCAATTTCAATTGCTGGAATTGGCAAAACGCCCTGATGTTGCTCTGAAGCACCAGGATGCCCCCTTCCACTTCGCCCACTGGAACAAGATCACCAACGGAGCAGGTTTTCATCACGCAGATGAAGTCGT
>CAIXMC010000298.1 GCA_903920405.1 uncultured beta proteobacterium | reverse complement strand
TGTGTGTAACCAAACTGCCGCAAGGCAGCATCATTGATGTCGATCAGTGTGCCATCGGCCAGTGTGCTGACAACAATGCCAATCGGACTCGATTGAAAAACTGCTGACATGCGCAGTTCGCTCTCGACGAGTGTGGCCTCAATGCGTTTGCGATCGGTGATGTCTTGCACTGTACCCAGACCTACCAGTGGTGCATCGTCGTTGGCAAACGAAATTTCTGCTATTTCCCGAACCCAGCGTATCTGGTCACCCACCACAATGCGGTGTTCAATGTCGTAAGGATGACGTTTTAATGCCAATTGCCAGGCCGTCATGACGGATGCACGATCATCTGCGTGGATGTGACTGGCAAAAGTTTCAAGCGATAGGGTGGTGCCGGGTAAAACACCAAAGATACGACGGGTTTCATCGGACCATCTCAAAACGTTGTTGGCAATATCCAGATGCCAACTGCCCACCTTGGCCACTTGCTGCCCACGCTTGAGAAGGCTTTCGCTTTCCAACAGCTTGGCGTTGAGTTCATCGAGATGGTGCTTGTTTTGCATCATCTCGCGAAAAATCATCTCAAACGGCTGACGAACCCCTGAGAGAACAATCGCCATAAAGGCAAAAGCTGTTGACAAAAATCGAGCGTAGTGCCCTAGTTCGTTGCTGAAGTCGTAAAAATTGACATAGCGCGTAAAGCAGAATTCTGTGGTCATGGCCAGGACAATCGATGCCGCCAGCAAAGAAAAAATGCGTGGCTCAAATCGATCCCGAAAACGCCAAAGCATGATCAAACCCAGTGTCATCATGCTAATGATGATGTATTCGCTAACGACCTTGAAAGGAGTTAACCCCACACCATCGACAAAGGTAGCAGGAAACCAGTGCATCACCACGGCAATGCACAAGAGGGTGCCCATGGCCGCAAAACCGGCGCTTATCCAATGGAAATTGGGTTTTCTGTCAATGGCAAAAGGGGCCAGCAACAATGCAAAGGCTTCCAGAAAACGCGCAGTCAGCCAGTACTGGGTGGGGATGTTGGTCGAGACACCAGGAAACAGGTTCATGCCTTTGAAGGTCAGGGTGTGCAATACATCGACCATGCCCACCGCTGCATACGATCCACCCAAAACAATCAGATAGCCGTTGGTAAGGTATCGGTTGCTGATCCAGGCCAGCACAAAAATGGAAAAGCTCACCACAATGGCAAACAACTCGGCCATGGTGTGAAAAAGCAGGTAATGTACAAAGCGGCCTGCGAAAAGCACACCCATAACGACCAGCAGTGCAGCCGCCACAAACAGATCAGACGTGTTGAAAAGCTGACTCTGAGCCTCAGTGAGGGAAGGGGTGCGTTTTGCTAATGTCATGGTGATAAATCTCACATCCTGCGGGTTGGATGATCGTAGCGTAACTCTATTTTTACGCATTAACCACGATGGACATTTTTTTAAGTGATGCCCTTTTTGATTCAAACAGCGATCATTGTCTGGGAATCAAAGCCACACCGAACCGATGTTGAATATAAGAAAATAATAGCAAGCCTTATTTTGTCAGCTATAAAATTAGCAATCCATTGATTTACATATATTTTAGTTCGATTGCATGATATTGACTTTCCTGCTGCCGTCAATCTGGCACAACATTCGCGCAGTAAGGATGTGGTCAGTAATAAGTTCCCCAATTGGCTCGTCAGATTTGGGTGCACTGCGTCGTTACAAATCGCTTATGT
>CAIXMC010000297.1 GCA_903920405.1 uncultured beta proteobacterium | reverse complement strand
TGGCGACGCGTCTGGGGGTGTTGCTCCTCCTCGAAGGCAGAAGCCTTCGTCGTCGTCGCGCCTACCCAGACGCGCCGCCAGCAGCCCACTCGGGCGCGTTCAACTGAGGAATCTAGGATCATCAAAAAGATAGCGGGCTACCACCAGTTCCATGCCGTTCGTGCCGCCATCGCTCAAGTCATCCTGGCATCGCGCCCGGGTGGGTCACAAAAAGGCGGCGTGGTGTGGCACGCGCAAGGCAGCGGCAAAAGCATCACCATGACCTGCTTTGCAGCCCGTGTGATGCAAGAGCCTGCCATGGACAACCCCACCATCGTCGTGATGACCGACCGCAACGACCTGGATGGCCAGTTGTTTGGTGTGTTCAGTCTGGCGCAAGACCTGTTGCGCGAACAACCAGTGCAGGCGCACTCACGGCAGGAACTGCGTGATTTGTTGTCCCATCGACCCTTGGGTGGCATTGTGTTTGCCACCATCCAGAAGTTCATGCCGGGCGAGGACGAGGATATGTATCCGGTGTTGTCAGAGCGGCGCAACATCGTCGTGATCGCCGACGAAGCCCACCGAACCCAGTACGGTTTTGAGGCCAAAATTAAAGTACGAAAACTGCCTCTAACGCCCGTGGATACTGCGTGTGTAGCTATCAATGTCATAGCAACTGGCGATGGATGGGTCACACCACATCGGGCTGAATTTGCACCCACAGCCGTGAGCAGTACCGACCGCGATACGCGTGCCGTGTTTGGCGACTACATCTCCATTTATGACATGCAGCAGGCCAGTGAAGACCAAAGGTATTTTGCTGATGAACCCGGGGCTGCATGAGGCACTACGGGGACGGGCTACGGCCTAAATCCTAAATCCTAAAGAGTCACTTTGTCCGAACCTAGTTGTCGTGGCCTTGTCAGCTACCCCGAACGATGAAACCGGCCCTGTAGCCTGGATGAAGTGCAACGGAATCCGGAGCATTCGTGTTTGATTTCCCCGTATTCCGCTTCGATTCATATGGGCTACAGAGGGAAAATCGGTGGTGCCTCACATTGACATACAAGGCCGTGCGGGGTATGAAATCCACTCCAAACTTGTCCAAATGTGATCTGCCAGACCAGCAGACATGGCGGGTGTGCGACCTTTCCATTCCCATCATCACTTTTCGAGTGGCTTGAAGTGCCCGTGGGCGTGGTGGCGCAGATACAAGGCCACAAAACCCAGTGCCACGGCTGAAAAACATTACACCGTCCGGCCATTGGAACTGCTGGCGCTGCATCACGAAAAGATTGAAGCATGGATTTTGGAACAGGCTGGCATTGAGTTTGATGCCGCCGTGGAGACTGGTAAATTGCGCGTGGTGGCTGGTTAAACTGTCCCATTGGATTACAATTATGATGTTATTGACTGTTGCTGAACTGCCAGAATTTATCCGCACCTCTGACAAATTGCTGACTGAATCAGAACGGATGGACATCGTTCGCTACTTGGCAGAACGTCCTAAATCGGGTGACCTGATGGAAGGCACTGGCGGAGTGAGAAACTTCGGTGGGGACGAGGTGGACAAGGTAAAAGCGGTGGCGTTCGCATCATCTATTACTTTCACGATGAAGCAATGCCTTTGTACCTGTTGACGTTGTTTGCCAAGGGTGACAAAGTTAATCTGTCCAAAGCGGAGCGTAACGATTTGGCTGGTTTGGTCAAACTACTGATTCAAGCATGGAAAGGGAAACACTCATGAGTACAGCATTCGATAGCATCAAACGTGGTCTGCTGGAGGCCATTGAGCACGCAGAAAGCCGTTCGCCACAAACCCGTATTCACCGCCCTCGTCCAGTGGACATAAAAGAATTGCGTAACAAGGTGAGTATGACGCAAGAGCAGTTTGCTGCTCGCTTTGGATTTTCTACTGCCACACTGCGACATTGGGAGCGTGGTGACCGTGTGCCCCAAGGCCCTGCATTGGTACTGCTAAATGTCATTGCACACAACCCAAACGCAGTGATTGAAGCGCTTGCATCCTGAATAACGTGGCTGAACAGGCATAACCCCGCACACCCTGGCGAACTGCTGACAGGCTGGCTTGACGACTTATACGTGAGCGTTACCGCATTCGCTGGCCACATTGGAATTAGTCGCGTGATGCTGTCTTGCGTGTTGAACTGCCATGCCGCCGTAACTGCTGATATGGACTTGAGATTATCCGAAGCACTTGGTACGACACAGGACTACTGGCTTGCGCTGCAAACCCAGCGTGATTTGTGGACTGCAAACCAGACCGCCAAAGACCGAACCCGAATCAAGCGCATGGCTGCGCCAGCGATGGCATAACCGTTTGTATGTACTGGCTTGTTGAAATGGTTAATTGATGCCAATACAATAAAAGTGACACAGCGCGTTCGTGCAACGCCCGTCAGTGCTAAAAACCCGAGTGGCATAAAAGCATTCGTGTTTGAAGCCAAACTCAACAGGCAGACCATTCGCCGCACCATTGGGGATGTGATGGCTTGGACAATTGATGCCGCCCGTATGGAAGCAAACCGCCTTCGTGTAACTCTTGACGCTGGCACAGACCCACGAGAGCTTGAGGGCATGTAGGACGGTTGGTTTGAACGGGCTGACGTTACATGGCCTGCGTCGTTCATTCAAATCACTGACCCATGGGAACTGGATAACGAGATAGAGGATATTCAGTCTGAAATTGACAGGTGCAAGTCGATTGTGCCGGTGACGCGTGACGGCATTCAGGGACTTCGCCCGATACGAGTGAATGGCAGATTGGCCTGGCCTGTCGCTGAAATCCGCAAAGTATTGGGGGTGCAAGCATGATATAGAGGCCGGAGTTGACAAAGCGACACGGACTTCAGCCGGACAGAGCGCCAGATATGGTTAGTCATGTCGCTTTACCAACTACTGGATCTATACTCGCAAACCTAAGCGCATTGGCTGCCGCTGCAAAAGCCAACGACTGCGAAGTAAATTTGTGCCAATCTTCAAATGGCACTACTTTTTATTCTATCGGGAATGACACTTTGTGAACCGTTGAGTTTTCAAGTTATCCAGAAGCCCTTGCGTTTTTATCTGACAAATCACAGGCCACAAGAATGCCGCTGGCAACCTTGGGCGACTGTTTAGCTGAAACAACCAAGCACGTGCCAAAAGGATATATCCGGTTTACTGGCTGCGTTTCATCGTTCTGGCACAACGCACCCGCAGACCAAAAAGATGAAACCTGGTTTACTGTGAAGCCAATTACAGCCGCCATAACTTTGGCACCCTTGCAGCTATACATTCTCGCTGGCACAAAACCCGCAACCGCCCGTGAGATTCTGAAAAAGATTTGCAAGTTTTTAAAAGAGAGCGGCGATGAGTTGCCAATGACAACGCAAATACCTACGCCCCTATGTGATGATGACGACGTGCCGTTTTAAATTGGAGCATGAATAATGAAAACTCCAATTGAAAACAGGGCTGATGATGCAACCATCAAACCCTGCCAAAACACACTCAAAAACGAATCCAGATTTTACCACAAACAGCGTATCACATGCTATAAATTCTATAGCTACATATGCAGTAACGACGGGCGATACAGGGCATTTTGGCAAAGGCGATATGAAAAGCTGCCCATGTTTGAAATGCCTGAATTTTGCCCACAGTGGCCTACCAAAAGCACGCTGGCTGATATTGCCTTGCGAGCGCTGATGGATGGCAAACTGATTGACCACAACGACTTCATAAACCCGAAGCTGGCGATTAGGCGCAGTTAGGGATGCCCCACTTATTGACACTCCCAAAAAATACCGAACATGCCCAATGGAAAAAGAAGTTTCGTAGGGGCGAATTTATTCGCCA
>CAIXMC010000296.1 GCA_903920405.1 uncultured beta proteobacterium | reverse complement strand
GTGTCGTACTGCTTCTGTTTTTGAGTTTTTTTTTTGCATGAAACGAATAGTAACAAACGCCGGCAGATGACTTCATCTGAATCAGCTTGCGACTCCATCTCTGTCCCGCCTTAAGTGGGAAGCCCGGGGATGTCTGAGTTTAATCATATCAACCCCAATGAGCACATTGATACACTACGGGTAGAGTAAAGCCCGATAAAAACTCCATATCTAGTTTTATCCTTGGCAATTTGGCTTTGGATTAGTGAAGTAAATCATCACACTTTCAAGCCCACTACTCTGCTATTTCCTCACTTTTTTCAAAGGACAATCATGTTAGAACTAACCACTGAAACAGTCACAACTTCCACCACAACCAATACGTTACTTGCTCCTCAACCCATCAGCGAAGAGGTCTTGCGTGAAAAATACAGCAAAGGCGCTGAGCAAAGCATTGCCGACGTTAATCAGCGTGTGGCACATGCCTTGGCCAGCATCGAAAAACCCGACCAGCAACAAGATTGGGAAGCCAGATTTTTGGCAGCTTTGCAAGCCGGCTTTTTGCCAGCAGGTCGCATTCAGTCTGCTGCGGGCACACAATTGTCTGCCACGCTCATCAACTGTTTTGTGCAGCCTGTGGGTGATTCTATTTCTCATGTGGAAGACGGCCACCCAGGCATTTACACCGCCCTGACTGAAGCGGCTGAGACCATGCGCCGTGGAGGTGGCGTGGGTTACGACTTTTCACGCATTCGTCCGCGCGGTGGCTGGGTGGGCAGCACGCAAAGCAGTGCATCAGGGCCTGTGAGTTACATGCGTGTGTTTGACCGATCGTGTGAAACGGTAGAGTCTGCCGGTGCCCGGCGTGGTGCGCAAATGGGTGTGTTGCGATGCGATCACCCTGATATTGAAGAATTTATCCACGCCAAAGACAAGGGCGATTTGAAAAATTTTAATATTTCAGTGGGCGTGACCGACGACTTCATGAAGGCGGTTCAGTCCGACGGTGACTTTGCCCTGGTGCATCACGCTGAACCTGGCCAAGACAAAAAAGATGCGGGCGCTTACCAAGATAAAGTGAGCGGCGCTTGGGTCTATCAAACACTCAAGGCACGCACGCTTTGGAAGCAAATCATGCAATCCACCTACGACCACGCCGAGCCAGGCGTATTGTTTCTGGATCAAATCAACCGTGACAACAATTTGTCGTACTGCGAAACCATTGCCAGCACCAACCCCTGTGTGACGGCTGACACCTGGGTGACGACGAGCGACGGTATCCGTCAGGTGAGCGAATTAACGCAATGGAATTTTTCTGCTGTGGTGGATGGTCAGGCTTATCCTGTTGTGTCACATGGCTTTTTTGCAACAGGGCGCAAACCGGTGCTGCAACTTCGCACCTGTCAGGGTTACTCGCTCAAACTTACTTCAGAGCATTTGGTTCGTACCGTGCGTCAGACCTCGCCTGAAGGGATGCAATACGATTGGGTGCAGGCAGGGATGCTAAAGCCTGGTGACGAGATCATTTTGCACAACCACCGCAGTTTGCCCAAGTGGAATGGCCCTTGGACACAAGAAGAAGGTTCTCTGATAGGAATGCTGCTGGGCAAGGGTAGCCGCCTCGACATGCCCATGGATTTCATGGAACTGGCCAGTCGCATGGGGCTCACACTTCCCCCTATGACCATCACGCCACAAATGGAACATGGATCATCCGTGTATTACCAAGGGCTGCTGCGTGGTTTGTTCAATGTCAGGGGGGAGATTCAAGAAGACCCCGTGGCAAGTTTGCGACTGGAGTTTGCCGATGTAACGGTGCTCATGACCATTCAACGCATGTTGCTGCGCTTGGGCATGGTATCGGCCATAGACCATCAGGCAACCGATACCCCTGTGCTGACCCTCCGTGACGACAACATCATTCGTTTTTCGCAAACGATAGGCTTTAGCCATCCCGAAAAATCCGCACGTTTTGAGGCTTTGTTGACAACATGCCAAAGCGGACTGACTCCTGAGCGTTTTACAGCAACGGTAGCCTCTTTGACGGACGCAGGTGAAGAAGATGTGTTTGATGTGACCGTGCAAGACATCCACGCTTTTGATGCCAACGGCCTGTTTGTGCATAACTGTGCCGAGCAACCCCTGCCCCCTTATGGCTGCTGCTGCTTAGGCTCTATTGACCTCACGCGCTTTGTGACGGACCCTTTCACTGAGTCCCCGCGCTTTGACGAACTGGCGTTTGCCGATGTTGCGCGAGTGGCCGTTCGTATGCTGGACAACGTGCTTGATGTCACCGTCTGGCCACTGCCACAACAGCAACATGAAGCCAACAGCAAACGCCGCATTGGTCTGGGCTTTACAGGGCTTGGCGATGCGCTGGTCATGCTCAATTTGCGGTATGACACACAGGCAGCAAGAGACATGGCGCAGCATATTTCCAAACTGATGCGCGACACTGCCTACAGTGCTTCGATGGATTTGGCACAAGAACGGGGTTCTTTTGAGTTGTTCAATGCCGACCTGTACTTGAGTGGCCCAAGCTTTGCTTCCCGTCTGCCCGCAAAATTGAAAGACCGCATTCGCAAACACGGCCTGCGTAACTCTCACCTGCTGTCCATTGCCCCCACAGGCACCATTAGCCTGGCTTTTGCCGATAACGCCAGCAACGGGATTGAACCCGCTTTCAGTTGGACTTACACCCGCAAAAAACGCATGGCCGATGGCAGCTTCAAGGAATACGCTGTTGAAGACCACGCTTGGCGCTTGTATCGCCACCTCAAAGGTGCAGACGCTCCACTCACCCCCGCTTTTGTAACCGCTCTTGAAATGAGCGCCCAGTCGCACGAAGAAATGGTCGCTGCCGTAGCCCCTT
The DNA here is from genome assembly GCA_903920405.1 of uncultured beta proteobacterium. GTDB lineage: Bacteria > Pseudomonadota > Gammaproteobacteria > Burkholderiales > Burkholderiaceae_C > Rhodoferax. Next base: position 1,998 of record CAIXMC010000296.1, on the reverse strand, counting down.
TTATTGACACTGCCATTTCAAAAACCGTGAACGTGCCTGCGGATTACCCGTATGAAGAGTTTCAGGATTTGTACACCCAGGCCTGGACGTCCGGCTTAAAGGGCTTGGCCACCTACCGTCCGAACAGTGTTTTGGGGTCTGTGCTGAGCGTATCGCCTGCCCCCAGCACAGCCAAGCCGCTGCAAATCGACAGTGCCAACCACCGCCTGTCGCTTGACAAACTCCCCGCACCCGTGTTGCAGTCATTGCGTTGGCCAGGTCGCCCAGAACTGCCTGGTGGCAACCCCGCATGGACATTCATGGTGCATCACCCCTTTGGCGACTTTGCCTTGTTTATTGGCGAGATTTCGTTAGAAGAAGGCGGCGCACTCCAACCCTTTGAAGTCTGGGTCAATGGGTCAGAGCAACCGCGTGGACTGGGCGCTTTGGCCAAAACGCTGTCGATGGACTTGCGCGCCAATGACCCTGCCTGGCTGCAACTCAAGCTTGATGCCTTAACCACGGTGAGTGAAGAACATGCTTTTGAGATGCCTTTTCCGCCACACGGCGAAAAGCGACTCTTCCCCGGCGTGGTGGCCGCCACGGCTGCGGTCATTCGCTGGCGTTGTGAACAATTGGCAGCCAACAACAAACTACGTTCATCAGATACCAAACCCGCCAGTACACCGGTGATCGACGCCATGTTTAGCCAGGGCGAACCACAAACCGGCACGTCTGGCACTCTGGCCTGGGCTGTCGATGTGAACAACCCTGCTACGGGTGAATCTTTCACAGTCACGCTCAAGGAAGTCAATTTGCCCAACACAGATGGCAGCGTCATCACCCGCCCCTGTGCAGTGGGTTTTAGTGGCAATTACCCCAGAGCCATGGACGGATTGGCGCGATTGTTGTCGCTGGACATGCGGGTGATAGACCCCGCCTGGATTGGCATGAAACTGCGCAAGTTACTGAACTATGCCGAGCCTTTGGGTCACTTCATGGCCTTTGTGCCGGGACTGCCCCACCATGAACGTCGTCAGCAAACCTGGCCTTCAACCGTGGCCTACATTGCCCGACTCATCATTCACCGCTACGCCATGCTGGGCATTTTGAACCAGCAGGGTTATCCGCTGCGCGACATGGGTGTGCTAGACACCCCCGAAGAACGTGAAGTCAGCCGCACCATGGCCGGCAAACCCTGCCCTGAATGTGGTAACGCCACCGTCATCCACAAAGACGGCTGCGACTTTTGTACCGCCTGTGGCTATGTGGGGCAATGCGGGTAGGCCTACACGCCTCATAGACGTTGTAGTTGTGGGTTGACGCATAAGAGGGGACTTTGGACCGGATATTCAGACAACCTGATCTCTTGGATTTTGTGATGATCCCAATTTGGCCATCCAAAGGACACGAGCTACAAGCAATTTTCAACGCAAATGCTTGTAAAATAAGTTCATATTGCTATTATTGTTATAGTTCTCGTATGTGTATATAGGCGATTTCGGTATCTTTACAAAATCCGAGTCGCTGAACTTGGCAGCGCTCAGAATTCGCGAAATTTTACCGTTTGTGATTGATTTATAAGTATATTTATACTTGACTTATGTCAAACTGGCCGTGTAGAGATCAGGTTGTCTGAGTATGGCATCTTTAACTCTGACGGCCAAATGCACAACTTATTGTTGACCATATCCTAACTGAAAGTTTTCTACGTCAAAATTTGTACAAAATACGGCTATAACGCACGCTGGTATTGCATTGTTCGCTATGGTTTTTGAAATCATTAGGTAGAAAACTTATTTTGAATCACTGATCCCAAGTTCTTCACAAGCCCCAAACGCTGATCACACGATCACCACCGCTGTGCTTTTCCTGGTCAATTTTCTCGTCCCACGCTACGTCGGGGTCGCGGTTAAAAATCAGCAGATGCGCGCTGTCCGCGCCACATTGATCGGCATAGCGGGCAGTTTGCTCCAAGCCTGTGGCGAGTGTTGTGGCTTTGCCTTTGTGCTGGATTTT
>CAIXMC010000295.1 GCA_903920405.1 uncultured beta proteobacterium | reverse complement strand
TTTCCTCATCTACTTATTCGTCCGGTAATGCTGGGACAGTAAAGGTCAATGCTGACGCTATTCAGATTGATGGGATGGGGTGTAATTCTGTTACTGGCATTACTGACGAAGCTCAGTCAGTCACAGCCAAGGTTGGCGATATAGAGGTCACTGCAACCGGTATGCTCTCGGTGCTGAATGGCGGAGTTATTTCCTCATCCACTTTTTCGTCCGGTGATGCTGGGACAATAAAAGTTAATGCTGGGACTATTATGATTGATGGGCAGGGGAGCGTTGCTGGCATTATTGACCAAGCTAATGGTGGCAGTACCGGCAACGCTGGCAATATTGAGATCAGAGCAAATGATGCACTGAATGTGCTCAACGGTGGTCTTATTTCTACAAGTACATACGCATCTGGCGATGCCGGTTCAATTACGGTGAATGCTGGAGCCATTACTATTGATGCACAGGTGAATACATCCGGCACTGGTATTACCAGCGCGTCACAAAATAGCGCAAGCGTTGGTAATGCTGGCAATGTTGATATCACTGCAAATGGTGTCTTACAAGTTCTTCAGGGTGGATTCATTTCTGCTGGAACCAAATCTTCTGGTCAAGCAGGTTCTGTGACGGTACATGCCAAAACGCTTCTGATTGATGGCATTGATGCACAAAATAATAGTAGCGGTATCAGAGCTAAAGCGTGGGATGGCTCCTCCGGACAAACCGGCAGCGTCACCGTGCTGGCAACTGACAAGATGACTCTTAGCAATGGGGGCACACTGTCCATCCAGAACGATGCCACGGCCACCACCCCCGCCAGCCTGACGGCCACAACGCTCTCGGCCACAGCCCCCAATATCGCCATTGATGGTGGCAAAATCACTGCCACCACCAGCGGCAATGTGGCAGCCGGTATTGTCAAACTCAGCACCAACAGCCTGACCATAGGCAACAAGGGTTCGGTCTCTTCAGACACCGCGGGTGCGGGTAAGGCCGGTAACGTTGATGTGGCGGTGGCTGGCCAATTTGCCTTGAAAGAAGCAGGTCAGGTGTCGTCATCCACCGCAGGATCAGGCAGTGCAGGCACAGTCGATATCAGCGCGGCCACCCTCCTGGTCGATGGCGATTCAACCAGCATTAACGCCAAAGCAGCTACGGGTTCAGGTGGCCAAACCGGCAGCGTGACTGTCGATGCCACCGAATCCATTGTGCTTGCCCATAACGGCACACTGTCAATTCAAAACGATGCAACGGTCGAACATCCCGAAGCCATCACGCCCACTACGCTTACCGTCTCTGCACCCAACATCACGCTCCAAGATGCTGCCATATCGGCCAATTCGACGGGTAATGTCTCGGCCAGCCATATCGTCGTCCAGTTTACGGATCGATTGCGTCTTGACCCCAGCAGCATCAGCACCAGCGCCAACGAAGGCAATGGCGGATCGATCACCGTGCAAGGAGGCAAGCAAATCGATCTGGACAATTCCCAAATCACCACGTCGGTGCAGGGCATGACCGGCAATGGCGGCAACATTCGTATCAGCGCCAACACCCTTTACATGCGCACCGGCTTTATTCAGGCCAATACCGCAGCGTCCAATGCTTCGGGTGGCGAAGTGGGCATTGACGTGCAACTGCTGATTGCCACCGGTGGAAGTTTGATGGTGGGTGGCGATGCGGCCTACAACTTTCAGCCTGGCGTTTTTGGGTTCAATGTAATTCAAGCCGCAGCGCCCACAGGTGTGAGTGGCGCAGTTCGGTTAGCTTCCCCCGCACTGGACGTGACAGGAACGTTGCTTGGTTTGAACACCAGGACGATCGATACGAGCGGGTTTGGCAGAGACCCTTGCCGTCCAACGTCAGGGAGTTCATTGATCCAGACCGGACGGGGTGGTTTTGCCCCTTTAGCGCGTGACTTGATGGTGCCAGTGCGTGTGTCTTTCGACGCGACCGATGCCCAACAAGCCTTTACGTACCATCCCGACTTGATGTTGTGCTTTTACCATGAATAATTCCACTTTTCTTCGGCAAACATTTGCCGCGCTTGTGATAGCAACTCTGCAAAATTTGGCCTTTGCGGCAGAGATGGGCGACCATCTCAACACGCAAGAACCCGAACGTCCAGGTTATTTACCGGCACATCCTGGGGGAGATTTTCAATTGCCACCCGTCACGCCCTTCGCACCACCTGCGATGACTGGAAGCGAGGAAGTATGGATTGAAAAAATCACCTTTCGTGGAAATACCGTCATCCCCACCGCCAAGCTCAACGCCTTGGTCGCATCCTACAGGCATAAAAAATTGAACGCCGCCGATAGGGAAGATTTGCGGCAACGCCTGACGCGCTTCTACATCGATAGTGGATACATCAATTCAGGTGCGGTACTCCATGAAAAATCCATCCAGGGAAATACGCTCACATATAACATCGTGGAGGGCAGGCTGACCCACATTCGCCTCCAAGGCATGGAGAGGTTGCAAGATGTCTATGTGACCGAAAAGCTCCAGCAAAATGCACCACTGAACATGGACGTTTTGCGCGAACGTTTTGCACTGTTGTTGGACGATCCCCTGTTTGCGCAGATGAACGCACGTTTGCAGCCCGGCGACCGCCCGGGTGAAGCGACACTCGACATGAACGTGAGACGCGCCCGGCCTTATCAATTCACGTTTTTTGGCAACAACTACAGGCCTCCATCAATAGGCGCCAACGTCAAGGGCTGGAGCGGCTGGGTTCGCAACCTCACGGGGTACGGCGATGTGCTGGAAGCAGGAGAGCAAAACTCCAGCCAGGGTCATCCGGCGCAACGCTACAGTCTGGGCTGGAGAACGCCTATCAACCAGCGTGGAACGCAGTTATCGATCCAAATGGAGCATGGGCGATCTTCTGTGGTTGAAGCACCGATGCAGTCATTGGATATTGATAGCTCGTTGGACAGCAAAGAGGTGGGAATCAACCAGGTTTTGACCGAATCGCTTCGGCATAAATTCACGGTGGGGCTGAACCGCGTTTGGCGTGAAAATCGAACGACACTCCTTGGGGAACCGTTTTCTTTTACCCCGACCGAGCAGGAAGGGCTAACCAAGGTGTCGGAATGGCGTTTTTGGCAGGAATACACGCACCGTGCTGAAAATCAAGTGTTGGCTTTGCGATCCACCGTCACATTCGGGCATAACAATTTGCAGGATATTCCCGGATTGCCCCGCATCGCTGTTCAGCCGCAGCACGACTACAAAATCTGGTTAGGGCAAGTGCAATACGCCAGACGGGTTTTGGACAACGGAGCGCAATTTATCATTCGCGATACCTTCCAGTACACCAAAGATACCTTGGTGGCGCTGGAGCGCATGTCGATAGGCGGGGTTTCAACGGTACGGGGTTATCGTGAAAACCAGATGATCAGCGACACGGGCAATGTGCTGAATCTGGAATTGGTCTATCCTTTGGTGACAGGACAGGGCTGGAATTGGTCGCTGGTTCCGTTTTACGACTACGGACGCGGCAAAAACCAGAACGAAACCACGCAAGCGCTGTCTTCAATCGGCTTTGCCACCCGCGCAAGCTGGCGCGGCTTGCATCTTGATTTGGCCATCGCTAAACGTTTGGTTCATCCGGCGGATGTGACCGACGCAGGCGAAACCCTGCAAGACAAGGGTGTGCATGTGCAATTGGGGTACGACTTTTTCTAAATTCAGTATTTCGTTTCAGCAGCACATTGACGTTATGAAATTGATGGTTTTTGTCGTCTGGCTGGGTGAGGTAAGGATATGGTCAATAATAAGTTCCCGATATGGATGTTTCCCTCTGGTGCTTCTATGCTACTCCAGCCAAAGCCCCAAAGGGGCGTGGCATACCAGCCCAGGGTGCAACCCTGGGAACGGGATGGAAGTTTGC